>JAYFSB010000196.1:0-4592 GCA_040946865.1 Burkholderia sp. | reverse complement strand
GTGCGTCCGTAATGGGCGAGAACCGGGCCTGGGGCCCGCCGACCATCTGAATGGCACCCAGGACGACCGACAACAAATCAGGACAACTTCGTTCATAATCGATTCGCTACGCAGGCTTGACGACATCGCGAATACAGACACTTGATCAGCATTGCCTTTACATTTGTAAAAAATGTGTTTACATCCTGTCTTTTGCGTAACGAGACAGGATGGTACGAACGTTACTGAGCGACGAAATATAGAACAAAGTCCAAGCTATCCTGCCGGGCCAGCCGGACCAGGAAGGCGACCGTGGCCGAACGCGGCATCCAACAATCGCTGCTTCCTCGAAGCGAGGCGGTGGATTGCCCGAACCGGCAGTCCATGGCGCGATCTTCCCGCGGAATTCGGCCGATGGCATGCGGGATTATCCGTTTCTCGCGCTGGCGAAGCCAGGGTGTCTGGCTGCGGGTGACGAATGCTTTGGCAGGCGAGACGGAAATCGAGCACATCCTTATCGATTCGACGATCGTGCGAGTGCACCAGCATTCGGCTGGGGCCTTAAAAAAGTGGGCCGCAAGCGCTCGGACGTTCCCGAGGCGGACTGAGACCAAACTGCATTTGGCGGTGGATTCGAAGGGTCGCCCGTTGCGACTAATCGTCACTGAAGGACAGGTCGCCGACATCTTGTGCGCGGCGCAACTGGTCGAGCATCTGCGCACCGGAGCGGTTATCGCAGACAAGGGCTACGATGCTAACCACTTCGTGCAACGAATTTGGGGCAGTCGTAAATGTGAACACTGCCTAGGACTCGACGAGCGCCACGCGGCCGTCAGGCAGCTTGATGCGAGGCATGCGTACTTCGAGAAAGCAGTCGTGCTGGAAGAAGTTCAAGTGTCGACAGCGCTTGACAACGGTGTCGTGCATGGGATGGCTGCTGGCGATTTCTGGATGCGGGAAGCGACTGCCGGCAACGAAATCGATGTTGACCGTCAACCGCTTCGCAGCCGCGTCGAAATCGATGCCGTTCACGAACCACGGATCACTGATACCCAAAGCCGTCTCGAACAACTTGCTATGCATGACTACCGTCGCTCACGTGCAAATCGGGCAATTTACCACCCACTCGAAATTTAACAGAGGCGGCCTTTTCCTATCGTACGCGCAGACGCTCATCGGGTGGCTTGCCTCGGATATCGGCTTCGATACCCTAGCGCTCGCGAATCATCTCGAGCAATGTCTGGGTGTCCGAACTCGGCGTGCTCGCGTGGATGTCGTAGTCCTTGCGCCGGACATGATATCCCAGCACGCATGCCTCATGGACATCGCCACTCGCGTACAGTTGATCGAAACCGGTGTAGGCATCCGCCTGCAGAATGCCGTGGAATGCGGCGAGTCGGGTTTGAGGGCGGACGCCTTTACGGTCCGGCGAGAAATCGAACCATACCGCAGCCGGTTCAGTCGAGCCCGAGCGGCGATCGTCGCGTGCGTAGACTCAGAACCGACCGGCCAGGGTCTTCCCGTTGCCTGGCGCGAGCATGGCGACCGGCGTGTCGTCAGTGTGCAATTTGCCGGGACGCAACGTGTAGCGCTGGATCGCTTCGATCAGCGGTTTCAAAGCACAGCGATCTGGCCGACCCAGCGGCCCATGCTGGCACGATCGAGTGTCACACCGTCGCGCGCAGCGATCTCCGCTTACCGATACAGAGCAGTTGATGATCCGCGAACTTCGACACGACGATATCGGCGAGCGTGCTGGGATGGGCAATGCTGCGCTCGATCGGCAGGCCTGGCATCGGTGGTTGTTCGATGTGGCCGCTGCTCGGGCAGAGCATCTTGCGCCGGATCGTGCGGATCACCTTGAACGCTGCCGCGACACGGGCAAGTTGCTCGGACACGTTCTCACCGAGCATCGGCATCTCAGTGCCGCACTTCGGGCAGACCAGATCGGGTTCGAGCACGATCTCTTCGCGCAGCAGATGCGGCGGCAGTGGTGCCCGCGGGACGCGGTTCCTTGCTGCTCGCGGCCTTGTCCTTGCCCGTCTTCACATGCTGCACATCGACAGCGCCGCGCCCGGCCGTCAGATCCTCGAGCCGGGTTCCGAGGTTCTCGATCTAGCGATCGAGTTGCTCGGACTTGCGACCGTCGGCCTGCGGCCAGATAAACCGACCTCGCTCTCATCGCTTTGCAAGCAGTCAGAGCCCGTCATCAGTGGCTCACAGCACAGCATCTTGACGAGATCGCCGCGGTGCCTACGGAAGATGAATAGGTGGCCACCCAGCGGATTTTCTTCGAGCGTTGTCTGTACTTTCGCAGCCAGTCCCTGGAATCCAAAACGCATATCGGTGACGCCCGCCGTAAGCCAGATACGTGTATCGGTAGGCAAAGAGATCATGATCGCAGGTTCTCCAATACGGTTCGCAGCATACGGGGTCGGCAACGCCGTCGACCTTGACCACCGCTCGTCTGATACGGACTTCAACCGTGCCAACGGGTACGGCCGGTTTCACGATCTCCGGTTTGATTGGTGGCGCTGCGATGATCTCCGGCCTCATATCGCTCACGACCATCACTGGCAGCAGCGTTGCCTCTAACGCCCTTTGCTCGGCACGATACCGGTGCCGCCAGGTGAACGCCAGATTCGCATTCAGACCATGCTCACGGGCCAGTTTGGCGACTGGAACACCTAGCTCGCACGCGGCGATTGCGATGCGACGCCGGAACTCAGGACTATGGTTCGGGCGTCCTTTGCGACTACCCGGCTTCTCTGTGTCTAATAAAGTGGTGTCCATCACTTCGAAAATGATAGACACCACTTTGGCGTCGATCTTTGCTGGCGCCTACGACGGCCATGCCGAGTCGCTTACCGACGATCCGCAATTCGCCTCGCTCGCAGTCGACAAGGTCGCCGCGCTGGACACCGGCACGCGTCTCGCGCCAATGGTCGGCAGTTCGGCCCCGCTGCCGCAGTGTAAGGATCGCGACGACCAGAAATTCCTCGAACTCGCACAAGCCGTCGATGCCGACTGGCTCGTCTCGAAAGACCGCGCACTGCTGAAACTCATGCGCCGCACCGAACGCAACTTCCGCTTCCTGATCGCGCAGCCGGTGTCGTTCATGAGCGCCTGCGGGCTGCTCGAACCCGCCGAGCCGGCAACCGGCCTGAAGGCAGCCGACCGCGCCGAGCCCCGTCCACCCCCAACCGCATCCGCCCGACACACGATGAACGCACCGTCCCCCTTGCCCATCACGCCCGCCATCGTTTCCCGTCTGCCGCAGGTCGGCACCACGATCTTCACGGTCATGAGCGCACTTGCCGCCGAAAAAGGCGCGGTCAACCTGGGCCAGGGCTTCCCCGATTTCAATTGCGATCCGAGGATCATCGAGGCGGTCGCCGATGCGATGCGCGACGGCCACAACCAGTATCCGCCGATGACGGGCACCGCGCTTCTGCGCGAGGCGATCGCCGACAAGATCGAGCGACTCTACGGCCGTCGCTACGACGCGGCCAGCGAGATCACCGTCACGGCCGGCGCGACCCAGGCGCTACTGACGGCGATCCTCTGCGTGGTCCACCCCGGCGACGAGGTGATCGTGGTCGAACCGACCTACGACAGCTACCTGCCCTCGATCGAGCTCGCCAGCGGCAAGCCCGTGTTCGTCTCGCTCGAGGCCCCTGACTACGCGATTCCCTTCGACAAGCTTGCTGCCGCCATCACGCCGAAGACACGACTGATCCTGATCAACACGCCGCACAACCCGACCGGCACGGTCTGGCGCGAATCTGACATGCGCCAACTCGAGGAGATCGTGCTCGGCACCGAGCTACTGATCGTGTCGGACGAAGTCTACGAACACATGGTGTACGACGGCGAGCGGCACGAGAGCGTGGCGCGCTACCCGGAACTCGCGGCACGCAGCTTCATCGTCTCGAGCTTCGGCAAGACATACCACGTGACGGGCTGGAAGGTCGGTTACGCCGCCGCGCCAGCGGCGCTGACGGCTGAATTCCGCAAGGTTCACCAGTTTAACGTGTTCACCGTCAATACGCCGATGCAGGTCGGGCTCGCCAGCTACCTGCGCGACTCCGAGCCCTATCTGACCCTGCCAGCGTTTTACCAGAAGAAGCGCGACCTGTTCCGCGCCGGGCTCGCCTCGAGGCGCTTCAAGCTGCTACCATGTGCCGGAACCTATTTCCAGTGCGTCGATTATTCGTCGATCAGCGACCTGCCCGAGGCCGAATTCGCCAAGTGGCTGACTGCCGAGATCGGGGTCGCCGCGATCCCCGTGTCGGCCTTTTATCACGAGCCGCATGAATCGGGCGTGGTGCGTTTCTGCTTCGCCAAGCGCGAAGATACGCTCGCGACCGCCTTCGAGCGGCTCTCGCGCCTGTAAGCGAGCTGCGCGAGGGCCCCCCCCGGCAAGCGCTCCATGCCAGCCTGCCCGCGCGCTAAGATCTGTTTACATTTAAAAAAATGTGTTAAGGCAATGCTGATCAAGCGTCTGCATTCGTGATGTTGTCAAGCCTGCGAAGCGAATCGATCATGAACGAAGTTGTCCTGGTTTGTTTTCGGTCGTCCTGGGTGCCATTCAGATGGTCGGCGGGCCCCAG
>JAYFSB010000195.1:0-4595 GCA_040946865.1 Burkholderia sp. | reverse complement strand
TCATGATCGATTCGCTTCGCAGTCTTGACGACATCACGAATGCAGACACTTGATCAGCATTGCCTTAAGCATTTTCGTCGCGTCTCCGCTCGATCCGGCGCTGTCGCGCGAGGTGATTCGAGACGAGATTCCTGCAGACCAGCTGGTCTACCCGGCTGATAGCTCGAAGCTGGTCGAGATCGGTGTCGAGGTCAGCGAGCAGCTGGGTATCATTCTGCAGCAGATCCGCGTGATCCGTCGCGAGCGAGTCCAGTATGCATGCGAGATCTGCGACCATGGCCTAAAGGTTGCGTCGGTGCCGCCGCGGTACCGTATTGCTGTGCCGCTTCGGCGGCGACATCTCTCGCAGCACGATAGCGACCAGCGTGATCCGGGTTGGTCAGGCGGCGCAGCCGGTGATCAACCGGATGTGCGCGATGTGCTGCTCGACAGCGGAGTCACACAAGGCGATTAAACCAATGTCCAAGCGCTGAAGGAGCCGGGGCGAGCGGCACAATCGAAAAGCGCGGCGTGTGGGGGTGCAGATAAGCGCAGTTGGATCGCCCGTGCGGCTGTACAGTTACGCGTCCGGGCCGCCTTGTGGAACATGGCGATGCGCTATGGGCGGGCATACGCAAGAGCTCGGCGCTGATGAGCGACGGCGGCGACGTGTACGATCTGATGGCGCAGAAGAACAAGCTGATCCACCTCGGCTGCTGGATGCATGCGAGACGGTACTTTGTGGAAGCTAAAGTGGCGCTTGCCCAAGGACGTGCGTGGGCCGCATCAGCCGGCGACGCAGTTCCTGCATCTGATCGGCAAGCTGTATGCGGCTGAAGAGCGGGCGCGCCATGTGCCGACGCGCTGCCAGCGACTGCGTTACCGCTATAGCCGCATGGTGCTGAGCAAGATCAAAGCGTTGCTGGATAAGCATCTCGAGACGACGCTGCCCGGCGGCAAGCTGGGACAGGCGCTGGGATATCTCGGCAACCAAAGTCGCCGAAGCTGTGTCTCTACATTGAGAACGAGGTCTGGTCGATATGCAACAACGTCTGTGAGAATTCGATCCGTCCGTTTGTTCTCGGAAGAAAGAACTGACTGTTCAGTGACACGGTGGCCGGAGCGAAGGTGAGTCTGAATCTGTACTCGCTGATCGAGACGTGCAAGGCGAACAACGTCGACGTCTATCAGTACCTCATCGACCTGTTCAAGGCGCTGCCGCTCGCGCAAACGGTCGACGACTACGAAGCGCTGCTGCCTTGCAAGCTTGGTAAGCTCGTTCGAAAACCGAAGACCTGATCGTTAGCCGGTCGGCCGTCGCGACGCAAGGGGGGCACGGATCGCTTACGCTGTGGTCGCTGCTGAAGCCGGTCGGCAAATTGCTGTACATAACCTGCTCGATCTTCCCCGAGGAGGGCGAGCAACAGGCGCGCTGGTTTGAAGACGCGGTTCAAGATGCGGTACGATTGGGCGCGCCCGGGAACTGCTGGGCTGCCGCGAGCCGGCTGCCTAGCGATGCCGGTCACGACGAGGCCGCGCGGCAGGCCGACCACGACCGATTCTTCTACGCGTGCTTTCAGAAACGGTGACGATCTCACGCTTCCCTCCACTTCGGTTCGCGGCCGCGCTGCTGGTCGCGATCGCGCTGTGCCTCGCCGTCGTCGCGCCGGTCCATGCCGATCCGATCAACGTGCAGCGCGCCTCGCTGCAATCGGACGGTAGCGGCTGGTCGCTCGACGCGCGCTTCGAGTTCGAGCTAAACGCCAACCTCGAGGACGCCGTCAACAAGGGCATCCCGCTCTACTTCACCACCGATTTCGAGTTGAGCCGCGCGCGCTGGTACTGGTTCGACGAGCGGCCGGTGTCGGTCTCGCAGACTATCCGCCTGTCATTCCAGCCGCTCACTCGCGAATATCGCGTCTCGACGGGCGGCCTGCAGCTCGGCTTCCCGACCCTCAAGGACGCGCTCGCGGTGGTCCAGCACATGACTTCCTGGCATGTGATCGACCGCGCCCAGGTGCTTCCCGGCGAGACCTACACGGCCTCGGTGCGCATGCAGCTCGATACCGCGCTGATGCCTAAGCCGTTCCAGGTCGATGCGGTGAACAACCGGGACTGGAGCCTGCTGTCCGAATGGAAGCGCTTCACCTTCACGGTGACCGATCGTGCGAAATAGCTTGCGCCGCTTCTTCGGTAAGAGCCTGCTGGTACGCGTGATCGTCTCGACGGTCGCGGTCACCGCCTTGCTGCTGCTGGTGCTACTCGCGGCGGCCAGCGCCAACACCGAATTCTTCGACCGCTACTACTCCTGGCTCTATACCGCCAACATCCTAGTCGCGCTAGTGTTCCTGCTGGTGATGATGGGCCTGGTCGGCATGATCGTGATGCGGCTGCGCAAGGGCAAGTTCGGCACGCGCCTACTGGCCAAGCTGGCGGTGTTCTTCGCCCTGGTCGGGGTAGTACCGGGCGGCATCATCTACATCGTGTCCTATCAGTTTGTCTCGCGCAGCATCGAGTCTTGGTTCGATGTCAACGTTGAGACCGCGCTGACGGCCGGCCTCAATCTCGGCCGCGACACGCTCGACGCCTCGTTGTCGGACCTGCGGAGCAAGGCGCGGCTGATGTCCGAGCAGCTCGCCAGTGCCGACACCAACACCCACGGCACCACGCTCACCCTGCTGCGCCTGCGTGACCAGTTCGGCGTGCAGGACGCCACCATCGTCGAGCCAGACCACGGCAGTGCAGGCGCGGTGCCCGACCTGCATATCGTGGCGCAGGCCTCGGGTAACTTCGCGGCGCTGATCCCCGACGACATGCCGACCCCGCTGATGCTGGGCCAGGCGCGCGAGCACGGTGGCTACGCGGCGATCGAGGGGGAGGTGGACGGCGATCCGCGCGCGCGCGGATCGAAGGGCGCGCTGCGGCTGCGCGTGGTGCAGCGCATCCCCGATTCCTCCACGGCCCTGCTGCAGCCGGCCGAGCGCTACCTACAGCTGACCCAGCCGGTGTCGCCCACCCTGGCGCGCAATGCCGACGCGGTGCAGCGCGCCTATCGTGAGTACCAGGAGAAGTCGCTGGGCCGCAGCGGGCTGCGAAAGATGTACATCGGCACGCTGACGCTCGCGCTGTTCCTGGCCACCTTCATCGCGATAATGATCGCGCTGGCGCTCGGCAACCAGCTGGCGCGGCCGCTGTTCCTGCTGGCGCAGGGCACCAAGGAAGTGGCCGAGGGCGACTACACGCCCAAGCGCGAGCTGAAGACGCGCGACGAGCTCGGCTTCCTGACCCAGTCCTTCAACGCGATGACGCGCCAGCTTTCCGAGGCGCGCCTGGCGGTGGAGCGCAACCGTGTCGCGCTCGAATACTCGAAGACCTATCTCGAGAGCATCCTCGCCAACCTGACGGCCGGCGTGTTCGTGCTCGACCGGCAGTTCCGCTTGAGCATCGCCAACCGCGGTGCCGAGCGCATCTTCCGCCAGCCGTTCCAGTCGCAGATCGGCACCGTGCTCGACCAGATCGCGGCGGTGGCCGAATTCGGCACGATGGTGCGCAAGGCCTTCGCTGATCGCGAGGCCGCCGGCCAGGGCGGCACCGAGGATCGCGGTCACTGGCAGCAGCAATTCGCGGTGGTGGTGCCAAGCGAAATCGATCCGCTCACGCTGCTGGTACGCGGCACGCGTCTTGCTTCCTCGCTGGCCAGCGAGGCCGCCGATCCGCAGACGTCCGGCTACGTGGTGGTGTTCGACGACATCTCCGACGTGATCTCGGCGCAGCGCTCGGTGGCCTGGGGCGAGGTGGCGCGGCGTCTCGCGCACGAGATCAAGAACCCGCTCACGCCGATCCAGCTTTCGGCCGAGCACCTGCAGATGAAGCTGGCCGACAAGCTCGCGCCGAGCGACGCCGAGGTACTCAAGCGCGGCGCGACCACCATCGTCAACCAGGTCGCGGCGATGAAGCGTATGGTCGATGATTTCCGCGACTACGCGCGCCCGCCGCCCGCTGTGCTCGGCAACCTGCAGCTGAATAAACTCGTCAGCGAGGTGCTGACGCTGTACGGTGTGGGCGAGGGCAAGAGCATGATCGTGGTCGAGCAGGGCCCGCTGCCGGTGATCCGCGGTGACGCCACGCAATTGCGACAGGTGATCCACAACCTGCTGCAGAACGCGCAAGATTCGGTGGGCGAAGTCGCACAACCGCGTGTGTGGCTAGAAACGAGGGCAGTAGAATATGGCGATCCCGATGTGGATGGGACCAAGTGCATCGCTGTGCGGCTGACCGTTTCCGACAACGGTCCCGGTTTTCCGACGCGGATCCTCACGCGCGCCTTCGAGCCTTACGTCACGACGAAGGCCAAAGGTACCGGGCTCGGGCTAGCGACGGTGAAGAAGATCGTCGACGAACACGGTGCGCGGATCGATCTGCGCAACCGGATGCAGGGTGAAGTCGTCGAGGGTGCGCAGGTCTCCATCCTCTTCCTGCAACTCGCGGACGACACGACGGGCTCCGAGGGCCGAGCGAACAGCGGAACGGCACCCGCCAAGGCAGTGTTCACATTTACGATTGGCCCAAACGCGCAGGCAAGCGATGCAAACACGAGATAGCTCTCGGCAAGCTTG
>JAYFSB010000194.1:0-4612 GCA_040946865.1 Burkholderia sp. | reverse complement strand
CAACTTCGTTCATGATCGATTCGCTACGCAGGCTTGACGACATCGCGAATGCAGACACTTGATCAGCATTGCCTAAAACAACGATTTTCGACAATTGAGTGTCATTAACGACTATGGCAGCTAGCGAAGGCACGCACGCTTTGAATCCGTCAGAGTACATTGCGCACCACTTGCAGAACTTCACCTCCTCGCATCAGACGTCGATCGTCGACTTCCATGTGTGGAATCTGGATACGCTGTTCTGGTCGATCGTCTGTGGTCTCGTGACCATCCTGGTGCTGCGCCTTGCTGCTCGCAAGGCCACGCTGGGCGTGCCGGGCCGCTTCCAGTGCCTGATCGAGATGATCGTCGAGATGGTCGAGGACCAATCGAAGGCGGTGGTGCACGGCAACCGTACCTTCATCGCGCCGCTGGCCCTGACGGTGTTCGTCTGGGTGCTTCTGATGAACTCCCTCGACTTCCTCCCCGTCGACCTCCCGGGCCACGTGATCGGCGCGCTGGACCTGGCTGGCGTGATCCCTAATCACCGCATCGTCCCCACCGCCGACCTGAACGGCACGCTCGGCATCGCGCTCGGCGTGTTCATCCTGATGCTCTACTACAGCATCAAAATCAAGGGCGTCGGCGGCTTCGCGCACGAGCTGGTCTCAGCACCATTCGGCGCGCACCCGCTGCTGTGGATCCCAAACCTTGCGTTGAACATCGTCGAATACGTCGCCAAGACCGTTTCGCTCGGCATGCGGCTGTTCGGCAACATGTACGCGGGTGAACTGGTGTTCCTGCTGATCGCTCTGCTGGGTAGCATGTGGAACTTCGGCGGCGACGCGACGGTTCTCGGTTTCGTCGGTCATGTGATCGCGGGTAGCGTCTGGGCAATCTTCCACATCTTGATTGTTCTGTTGCAGGCATTCATCTTCATGATGCTGACGCTGGTGTATCTCGGCCAGGCGCACGAATCACACTGAGTGGGCGTCCGGCAGCAGAGTCTTCGTTTTTCATTTTTTAAATCTGGCGGCTTCAAATTAAAGTGCAACACCTACCGAGAGATATTGTGTTGCGATGGGAACCTACAAACACCTGAGTTGTGAAAAGCGCACGATGACCCAGCTGAGCCTTGAGCAAGGATGCAATCTGCGTGTAATTGCCCGCTGCTTGCATCACGCGCCGAGTTCGATCAGTCGCGGATTGCGCCGTAACGACTGGCGTGCACCAGAACAGGCCGCGAAACAGGGACCGGGCCGTCCGTTTCTCGCTGGCGGCTATCGTGCGCTGCCTGCCCAGCAACAGCGCGCCAGTTGCCTGGCAGGCCCGCCGCAAGCGCTGCTGTTATGGGCGACGGTCGAGCGGTTGCTGCGTGAGCGGCACTCTCCCGAACAGATCGCGGGCATACTGCGAAACATGATCCCCGATGAGCCGACCCTGCTGGCCAGTCACGAAACCATCTACACCGCGGGGTACGCCATGCCGTGTGGCCAATTGCGAGCGAAACTGGTCGCCTGTCTGCGACAGGCCCGCAAGAGCCAACGGCCACGGGCGCGGGGCGAAGATCGCCGGAGCAACATCCCGAACAGGGTCAGTATCCGCGATCGTCCGGCTGAGATCGACGAGCGGATCGTGCCCAGGCACTGGGAAGGCGACCTGATCAAGGGCGCGCGCAATGCGTCTTCGGTTGCCCCCCTGGTCGAACGCACTTCGCTGTTCGTCACGCCGGGAAAAATGGAGAACGCCACTACTGAGGCGGCTGTCACCTCGTTCAGTACGCTCCTGGACCACACCGTCGCCCAACGACGGCTTTCCCTGACCTATGATCAGGGGCGAGAAATGGCGAAGCATGAGCAGCTCTCCGAAGCGACGGGCATCAAGATCTACTTTGCCGATCCGCATAGCCCGTGGCAGCGTGGGCGTAACGAGAACATCAACGGACTGCTACGTCAGTACATGCCCAAGGGCACGGATCTGGCCGTGTTCTCCCAGACCGAGCTCGACGACATCGCCTGGCAGATGAACGCCCGCACACGCAAGAGCGCGGACTGGACGTATTCGGCCAACTGTTCATGCCCGAATCGTTCGATGTTCGTCAGCCTCATCATGACATCGTTGTCTTGGGGGATGCCCTTCGGGCGCAACCGGCTTCTGTTGCCTTTCGACCTTGAAACCCGCGCCAAGTCTTTTCACAAAGGAGTGATCATGCAAGCTTTCATCGCTAATATCCAGGGTTTGACCGCTGTCGGTATCGGCATCATCATCGGCCTGGGTGCTATCGGCGCCTGTATCGGTATCGGCTTGATGGGTGGCAAGTACATCGAAGCCTGCGCACGTCAGCCGGAACTGATCAACCCGCTGCAAACCAAGATGTTCCTGTTGGCCGGCCTGATCGACGCGGCATTCCTGATCGGTGTTGGTGTGGCGATGCTGTTCGCGTTCGCAAACCCGCTCCTGTCGAAGCTCGCAGGTTAAGGTTCACCGGAAATGATACACCCGCCCGGCGGGCGCAGGGCGGAACGGAGACCGGGCGCTGATCGGATACGACTCGATGAGCGCCTTACCGTTTCTTTTTCCCGGATAGCAGACTAAGGAAACACCGTGAATCTTAACGCAACCCTGTTTGCGCAATTGGTCGTGTTTCTAATCTTCGCGTGGTTCACGATGAAGTTCGTGTGGCCGCTGCTGATCAACGCACTCGACGAACGCGCGAAGAAGATTGCCGACGGTCTCGCTGCAGCGGAAAAGGGCAAGGCAGAACTCGTAGCGGCGCACAAGGCCGCCGACCAGAAGCTCGCGCAGGTCCGTACCGACGGACAGCAACGCATCGCCGACGCCGAACAGCGCGCGATCGCCGTCGCGAACGAAATCAAGGCGAACGCGCAGGCCGAAGCGGCCCGCATCGTCGCCCAGGCGAAGGCTGACGCCAAACAGCAAATCGTGAAGGCTCGTGAACTGCTGCGCGCGGATGTCGCGACGCTGGCCGTCAAGGGTGCCGAACAGATCCTGAAGCGTGAAGTCGACCAGGCGGTCCACGCCGAACTACTGAATCAACTGAAAACCGAACTCTGATCATGGCCGAATTTGCAACCATCGCCCGCCCTTACGCAGAAGCGCTGTTTCGCGTGGCCGAAGCTGGTGACGTCGCCGCCTGGTCCACTCTCGTCAAGGAGCTGGCGCAGGTTGCGCAACTGCCCGAAGTCCAGTCTGTCGTGCCCAACCCGAAGGTCGAGCGCGAACAGATCGTCGAACTGCTGATCGCCCTGGTGAAGTCACCGCTGGCGAGCGGCACGGAAGCGAAGAACTTCTTGTGGACGCTGGTCGACAATCACCGAACCGTGCTGCTGCCAGAAATCGCCGCGCAATTCGAAGCGCTGAAGAATGCGCGCGAGGGCACCGCCGACGTGCAGATCGTCAGCGCGTTTCCGCTCGAAGGCGCGCCGCTCGCCGAGCTGCTCGCGAGCCTCGAACGGAAATTCGCACGCAAGCTGAAGCCGACGGTCGAGGTCGACCCATCGCTGATCGGCAGCGTGCGCGTGACGGTTAGCGACGAAGTGCTCGACACCTCGGTGCGCGCGCGGCTCGTCAGTATGCAAAGCGTACTGAACGCCGCAGCCGGCACGCAACAGAATTGAGGCTCGCTTGAAATTTGAGTGGGTTAGGCGACATTGTGGTTGATCTTCGGGAAGTCGAGCTTGCCGGCGATCAGAAACAGCACGGTGCGCATGGTCGTGAGGTTGGTGTATCCGCGCGCCTTTCGCTTGGCGGCTTGGAAGAGTCCGTTGATGGCTTCCAGGAAGTCGTTGGTCTGACGCGTCTGGGTCCAGGCGACAATGCCGTCGACATGACTGCGGATCATGCGGGCGACGTCCTTCATCGGATCGACCTTCGCGCGCATGACGTGTTTGTGCACCACTGCTCGAGCATTTCGCTGACGAGGTTGATCTGCTTGCGATCGAGAATCTCCCGAAGTTGCTCGCGATAGCGCCACGCGCGGGCGATCCGCTTGGTCGTAACGTTCACGATCAGGGCATTGAGATCGGCGCGTTGCGCGGCGGTCAGCCGGTCGCGATCCTTCAGCAGCTGCCATCGCAATCCCTTGAGTTCTGGATCGGTTCGCTGCTCGATTCGCCATATTGGATCCACAGCTTTCGACGCATGAGCGACGACGTGGAACTTGCTGAAGGTGATGCGAGCATTCGGCAGGTTCGCCTCGACGCCTTTGATGAACGCGGGCGACATGTCAATGTAACTGACGTGATATGCTCGGTCTCTCCCCAGGCTCGCTCGCGACGATCGCTTCGATCGTCGCAGCATCCTTGCCTTCGATTACGAACACGACTTTGCATTCGAGCGCATCAGCCCCACGAGCGTCAGGTAGGTAGTTGGGTCCGCGCTGGTAGGCCGTTGCGTCGATGGCAATGCTCGTCATGTCGGACAGGTCGATCTCGGCGAGCGCGAGTTCGACATAGCGTTTGCAGATGGCGTTCACCCGATGCCAGGGCTCGACGAGCGCCACGCGGCCGTCAGGCAGCTTGATGCGAGGCGTGCGCACTTCGAGAAAGCAATCGTGCTGGAAGAAGTTCAAGTGCCAGTAGCGCTTGACAACGGTGTCGTGCACGAGATGGTC
>JAYFSB010000193.1:0-4626 GCA_040946865.1 Burkholderia sp. | reverse complement strand
CCGCGCGCCTTTCGCTTGGCGGCCTGGAAGAGTCCGTTGATGGCTTCCAGGAAGCCGTTGGTCTGACGCGTCTGGGTTTAGGCGACGGTGCCGTCAACATGACTGCGGATCATGCGGGCGACTTCCTTCATCGGATCGACTTTCGAGCGCATGACGTTCATGCACCACTGCTCGAGCATGTCGCTGATGACGTTGATCTGCTTGCGATCGAGACTCTCGCGAAGTTGCTCGCGATAGCGCCACGCGCGTGTGGTCCGCTTGGCCGTGACGTTCACGATCAGGGCATCGAGATCGGCGCGTTGCGCGGCGGTCAGCCGGTCGCGATCCTTCAGCAGCGAACCATCCAATCCCTTGAGTTCCGGATCGATTCCTGCTCGATTCGCCGTATTAGGTTCATGGCTTTCGACGCATGAGCGACGACGTGGAACTTGCCGAAAGTGATGCGAGCATTCGGCAGGTTCGTCTCGACGCCTTTGATGAACGCGGGCATGTCAATGCTGATCGACGTGATCTACTCGGGCTCTCCCCCATGCTCGGGACGAATGCTGCGATCGTCGCAGTATCCTTGCCTTCGGTCACGAACACGACTTTACGTTCGAGCGCATCAACCACGCACGTCAGGTAATTGTGTCCGCGCTGGTAGGACGTTTCGTCGACGGCAATGCTCGTCATGTCGGACAAGTCGATCTCGACGAGCGCCCACGCGGCTGTCAGGCAGCTTGATGCGAGGCGTGCGCACTTCGAGAAAGCAATCGTGCTGGAAAAAGTTCAAGTGCCGGTAGCGCTTGACAACGGTGTCGTGCACGGGATGGCCGCCGGCGATCTCTAGATGCGGGAAGCGATTGCCGGCAACGAAATCGATGTTGATCGTCAATCGCTTCGCAGTTGCATCGAAGTCGATGCCATTCACGAACCACGAATCGCTGATACCGAAGGCCGTCTCGAACAACTTGCTATGCATGACTACCGTCGCTCACGTGCAAATCGGGCAATTTACCACCCACTCGAAATTCAACAGAAACAAAATTCTGTCCGCCCGTCGTACACCACTTTCGACAATAACTCTTTTCGAAGAAACGCAACGGAAAGCGTCGATCGCGGCGCGCGCCGTCCTCAGCTCAGGACGAGGTACCGCCCTCGTCGCCCAGCGATCAGCAGGCGGTACTTCGCCATCAGCTGGTCCTGCGTCTCCGCATGCTGCGGATCGCACGGAATGCATTCGACGGGGCAGACCTGCTGGCACTGCGGTTCGTCGAAATGGCCAACGCATTCGGTGCACTTGTTCGGATCGATCACGTAGATGTCCAGACCCATCGAAATCGCGTCGTTCGGGCACTCGGGCTCGCACACATCGCAATTGATGCACTCGTCGGTAATCATCAAAGCCATACTGGTCTCACTTCCGCCGGCCTTACGTCTCACGCGCCCGGCTGCTGGCCCATCGCGGCCACCTTCTCGGTCAGCCACCTCTCGACCGAGGGGAATACGAACTTGCTGACATCGCCGCCCAGCTGTGCGATCTCGCGCACGATGGTGCCCGAGATGAACTGGTACTGATCGGATGGCACCATGAACATGGTCTCGACGTCGGGTAGCAGATAGCGGTTCATGCCGGCCATCTGGAACTCGTACTCGAAATCGGATACGGCTCGCAGCCCCCTGACAATAACGCGCGCGTCATTGTCGCGCACGAAGTCCTTCAGGAGACCGGTGAAGCCCATCACCTTTACGTTTGGATAATGGCCGAGCACCTCGTTCGCGATCTGCAAGCGCTCCTCGAACGAGAAGAACGGCTTTTTCGCCCGGCTGTCGGCCACCCCGACGACTAGCGTATCAAAAATGCTCGAGGCCCGTCGCACAAGATCCTCGTGCCCGCGCGTCAGCGGATCGAACGTACCCGGGTACATGGCGACTACCATGTCGCTCCTCCTGTGAACTTGCAATTGGGGCGGCAGCAATATGGATCGCGCGGCACCTTGCTGGAAACGCGCATTACTTGCTGGAAACGCGCATTATTTATCATATTTATCATTTTCGCGTTGCAGCAAATGATAGTGGACCGCGCCGGCCTTGCCCTCGCGCGTCACCACCCAGCCGGCCAGCGCCTCGTGCGCGGCGGGATCAAGCGGCTCGCCCGATTCCACGTACAGGTCGCCGCCCGGCGCGACCAGCCGCGCCACGAGCGTCAGCACGCGCGTGAACAGTTCCGTGTCGGTAAAGGGCGGATCGAGGAACACCACATCAAACGAGCCCGGTGCCAGGTCGGCCGCGAGCAGCAGCGCGTCGGCCTCGGCCACTTCCACGTTGCGCGCCGACAGCTTCTCGCGAATCGTGCGCAATTGCCCGGCTGCGCACGCATTGCGCTCCACCATCACCACGCTGGCCGCACCGCGCGAAACGGCCTCAAAGCCGAGCGCACCGGTGCCTGCAAACAGGTCGAGGCAACGCCGGCCGTCGAGATCCTGGCCGAGCCAGTTGAACAGCGTCTCGCGCACGCGATCGGGTGTCGGGCGCAGGCCGTCGAGGTCGAGCACCGGCAGTGGCGTGCGTTTCCACTCGCCGCCGATGATGCGCACCGAGTGCGGTTTGCCATGGGCGACGCTGGCGGACGGGCAGTTGGAGGGCGAACGGGGCATACGAAATCGGCTGGAACAGGGTAATCGGGACGGGCTCGGGGTCCGGAACAGGCGCACGTTACCACAGCCAGCAATGCGCCTCGCCGCGCCACATGCCGCGCGCCTGATAAAATCACCTGTGTCTGGTGTTTCGTTTCGGGACGCCTGCCGAGCCGCTGCGTTCCCGCCCCTCTTCCCCCAAGCTAGCAGACCATGTTCAGCTTCTTCAAACGATTACGATTGATCGGCTCGAAGACCGACGGCGTGCCGACGGACCGGCAGGATGATGCCGTTGCCCCCACAGCCGAGGCGAGCCAGTCCGCCAAGCGGATCTCTGCGCCTGCTACGACGCCGGCGATTCCGGTCGAGCCCGCGCAAGTCGCCACCGCCCTCCCCGCCGCGGACGAGGACGAAGCGCAGGCCGCCACGGCCATCGAGATCGTGCCGCCGCCCTCGCCGGAACCGGCCGCCAAGAAATCCTGGATCACGAGCCTACGCTCGGGCCTGTCGAAGACCGGCTCCAGCCTGACCAGTGTATTTGTCAGTACCAAGATCGACGAGGACCTCTACGAGGAGCTCGAGACCGCGCTGCTGATGTCAGACGCTGGCGTCGACGCCACCGAGTACCTGCTCGGCGCGTTGCGCGAGAAAGTCAAGGTCGATCGGCTAACCGATCCACAACAAGTCAAGGTGGCCCTGCGCGGCTTGTTGATCGCGCTGCTCGCGCCGCTTGAGAAGTCGTTGATGCTGGGCCGCGCGCAGCCGCTGGTGATGATGATCGCGGGAGTCAACGGCACCGGCAAGACCACCAGCATCGGCAAGCTCGCCAAGCATCTGCAGAGCTTCGACCAGTCGGTGCTGCTAGCCGCCGGCGACACCTTCCGCGCGGCCGCGCGCGAGCAGCTCGCGATCTGGGGTGAGCGCAACAACGTGACGGTGGTACAGCAGGAAAGCGCCGATCCGGCCGCGGTAATCTTCGACGCGGTGGGTGCCGCGCGCGCGCGCAAGATCAACGTGGTAATGGCCGATACGGCGGGCCGCCTGCCCACCCAGCTGCACCTGATGGAGGAGCTGCGCAAGGTTAAGCGCGTGATCGGCAAAGCGCAGGCTGACGCACCGCACGAGGTGCTGCTGGTGATCGACGCGAACACCGGCCAGAACGCGTTCGCCCAGGTGAAGGCCTTCGACGATGCGCTGGGCCTCACCGGCCTGATCGTCACCAAGCTCGACGGCACCGCGAAGGGCGGCATTCTCGCCGCGATCGCGCGGCAGCGGCCGGTGCCGGTCTACTTCATCGGCATCGGCGAGAAGGTGGAAGACCTTCAGCCTTTCAATGCCGAGGAATTCACCGACGCGCTGCTGGGCTGAGCCCGCCGGTATCGTCAGGAAACGCGAAAGGACGCTTCGGCGTCCTTTTTCTGACTCTCGTGAAAAATGAGTGGGTTACGCGACATGTGGGTTGATCTTCGAGAAGTCGAGCTTGCCGGCGATCAAAAACAGCACGGTGCGCATGGTCGTGAGATTGGTGTGATTCCCCCGCGCGCCTTTCGCTTGGCGGGCCCCTGGAAGAGTCCGTTGATAGCTTCCAGGAAGCCGTTGGTCTGACGCGTATGGGTCCAGGCGACGATGCCATCGACATGACTGCGGATCGGCGACGTCCTTCATCGGATCGACCTGCGAGCGCATGAAGTTCGTTCACCACTGCTCGAGCATGTCGCTGACGACGTTGATCTGCTTGCGATCGAGAATCTCCCGAAGTTGCTCGCGATAGCGCCACGCGCGGGCGGCCCGCTTAGTCGTGCCGTTCACGATCAGGGCATCGAAATCGGCGCGTTGCGCGGCGGTCAGCCGGTCGCGATCCTTCAGCAGCGGCCATCCAATCCCTTGAGTTCCGGATCGGTTCGCTACTCGATTCGCCGCATTGGGTCCACGGCTTTCGACGCATGAGCGACGGCGTGGAGCTTGTCGAAGGTGATGCGAGCATTCGGCAGGTTCGTCTCGACGCCTTTGA
>JAYFSB010000192.1:0-4650 GCA_040946865.1 Burkholderia sp. | reverse complement strand
TGCCTTGCTCGGATCATATCTACCGATCTATAACGGCTGGACCACGGGGACGGCGGACTTGATCAGCATTGCCTTAAATCCTGTTTTCTGAGACGCCCCCTTTTACGAGCAGGAAGCGAAGGATCCAGTCAGCCTGACGGCTGAGCTCAATCGCCGCGCCGCCCGTGAGCGGTGCCCCAACATGACGAAAGGCCCGACCGGCTTGCACTGGTCGGGCCTTTTTCACATCGTCGACGAAGACGCGCGAACTTATGCCAGCGTTGCGACGCGCCCCTTGCGATAGGCCCACAGCATCATCAGAAGGCCGGCGATGATCATCGGCAGCGACAGCCACTGACCCATCGACAGGCCAAGCGCGAGCAGGCCGAGGAAATCGTCGGGCTCGCGCGCGAATTCTACCGTGAAGCGCGCCAGGCCGTAGCCGATCAGGAACAGCGCCGACACGGCACCGGTCGGACTCGCCTTGTGCGAGAAGAAGAACAGCAGCAGGAACAGCGTGATGCCCTCGAGCGCGATCTCATAGAGCTGGGAGGGATGGCGCGGCAGCATCTGGTACTGCATGAATACGTCGTTCAGATGCCACTCCGCGGCGATGTCGGGATGCTGTGACAGCCAGATCGCATCGTTGTGCGAGGCACCCGGGAACAGCATCGCCCAGGGCGCGTCGGGGCTCGTCACGCGGCCCCACAGCTCACCGTTCAGGAAGTTGCCGAAGCGGCCCGTGGCCAGGCCGATGGGCACCATCGGCGCGATGAAGTCGGTCACCTGCAGCCAGGTGCGCTTGCGTTGCCAGGCGAACAGTACCATCGCGGCCAGCACGCCAAGGAAGCCGCCGTGGAACGACATTCCGCCTTCCCAGACGCGGAAGATGTTGAGCGGATGCGCGAAGTAGTAACTGGCCTTGTAAAACAGCACGTAGCCGAGCCGGCCCCCTAGCACAACGCCGAGCACGCCATAGAACATCATGTCGTCGATGTCCTTGGTGGTCCAGCCTTGCGCGGCGACATGTGGCAGCTTGAGTCGCACGCGGCCGACGACGATCGCCGCGATGAAGCCGACGAGATACATGAGCCCGTACCAGCGCACGACTAACGGTCCGAGATGAATCGCGACGGGATCGAAATTAGGGTGAATGATCATAAGTCGGTGTGGATGGTTGCTGAATCGACGCGGCGTTTGTGCGCCGTGCCTGCTTTTTGCCGGTAGTATCCCGCGTGCGTTCGCGCCTCGTGCATCAGACCGGTTCGGCGCCGCGCCGCACGATCTCAATGAAGCCCGCGAGCACCGGGCTTACTTCCCGGGTGCACCAGACCAGGCCGGTCTCGACGACCGGGGTCTCGCCCGCCAGCGGACGGTAGACGACGCCCGTGCTGCGCAGGTTACGCAGCGATTGCGGCACTAGTGCGACGCCCATGCCGGCCGACACGAGGCTGACGATGGTCTGCATCTGGATGGCCTCCTGGCCAATGCACGGCGTCAGGCCCAGCGCCCCATAGCAGTCTGTAATGATGTCATAAAAGCCGGGGGCCAGATGACGCGGAAAGATCCCCAGTGGCAAATCGGCCAGCTGCTCGAGCCCGACCGGACTGTCCTCGCTCGGCACCGCGGCCTCCTCGGGCATCGCCACCACCAGCGGTTCGCGCGCCACGCCGAGATAAGACAGGCCCGCCGCGTAACGCGGCGGCAGCGGCGCGATCACCAGCCCGGCGTCGACCCGGCCTTTGGCTAGCATCTCGATCTGCAGGTCACTGGTGGCCTCGGTCAGCTGCAAGCGCACGCGCGGGTAGCGCGCCCCGAACTCGCGCAGCAGCGACGGCAGCAAGCCGTAAGCGGCGGTCGAGACGAAGGCCAGTGCTAGCGTGCCGGCATCGCCGCGTGCCAGACTGGTGACCAGCGGTGGCAGCGCGTCGGCGGCGTCCAGCAGGTGCCGCACCTTGGGCAGCAGGGCCGCGCCGACCGCCGACAGTTCCACCGAACGCTTGGTGCGCACGAACAGCAGCACATCCAGCGCGGCCTCCAGCGCGCGGATTGCCTGCGACAGCGGCGGCTGCGTGATCGACAAGCGTGCCGCCGCGCGGCCAAAATGACGCTCCTCGGCAACCGCGACGAAGTAGCGCCATTGCCGCAGATCGGGGGTCGGTTCCGCCATGATTGATATCCTCAGCGACTCAATTAATATCAATTAATATATTGGACACGTTTAATATATTGGACACGTGTCGAGGGACAGCCCATGCTTGCCTGACCAAGGTCGCCCTCGCGCGCGCCAGATGCCAACAACCCGGATGGAGTCTCTTGTGTCCTACAACCATCGCTCGAAAAACATCACGCAGGGCGTGGCCCGCTCGCCGAACCGTTCGATGTACTACGCACTCGGCTACCAGCAGGCGGACTTCGACAAGCCGATGATCGGTATCGCCAACGGCCACTCCACCATCACACCCTGCAATGCCGGCCTGCAGCGCCTGTCGGAGGCGGCCGTCGAAGCCATCAAGGCGGCCGGTGCCAACCCGCAGATCTTCGGCACGCCCACCATCTCGGACGGCATGTCGATGGGCACCGAGGGCATGAAGTACTCGCTGGTCTCGCGCGAGGTGATCGCCGACTGCATCGAGACCTGCGTGCAGGGCCAGTGGATGGATGGCGTGGTGGTGGTGGGCGGCTGCGACAAGAACATGCCGGGCGGCATGATCGCACTGGCGCGCTTGAACGTGCCGGGCATCTACGTCTATGGCGGCACGATCCGCCCCGGCAACTGGAAGGGGCAGGACTTGACCATCATCTCGGCCTTCGAGGCGGTCGGCGAGTTCACTGCGGGGCGCATGTCGCAGGAGGACTTCGACGGCATCGAGCGCAACGCTTGCCCGTCAACTGGCTCGTGCGGCGGCATGTACACGGCCAACACTATGAACTCGTCCTTTGAGGCGCTCGGCATGGCGCTGCCCTATTCCTCGACGATGGCCAATCCAGACCAGGAGAAGGTCGATTCGGCGGCCGAATCGGCGCGTGTTCTGGTGGAGGCCGTCAAGCGCGACCTGAAACCACGCGACATCATCACCCGCGAGTCAATCGAGAATGCCGTGTCGGTGATCATGGCCACCGGTGGCTCGACCAATGCCGTACTGCATTTCCTGGCCATCGCGCATGCTGCCGAGATCGACTGGAGCATCGACGACTTCGAGCGGATCCGCCGGCGCGTGCCGGTGATCTGCGACCTGAAGCCCTCGGGCCGCTATGTCGCCACCGACCTGCATCGCGCGGGCGGCATTCCACAGGTGATGAAGATCCTGCTCGACGCGGAGCTACTGCACGGCGACTGCCTCACCATCACCGGCCAGACGCTGGCCGAAACACTTCGCGACGTGCCTTCGGTGCCGCACGCCGACCAGCAGGTGATCTTCGCGATCGACCAGGCGCTCTATCGCGAAGGCCACCTGGCGATCCTTAAGGGCAATCTCGCCAAGGACGGCGCGGTGGCCAAGATCAGCGGATTGAAGAATCCGGTGATCACCGGGCCCGCGCGCGTGTTCGACGACGAGCAGAGCGCACTGCATGCGATCCTCGACGACCGCATCCGCGCCGGCGACGTGGTGATGCTGCGCTATCTCGGCCCGCAAGGCGGGCCCGGCATGCCGGAGATGCTCGCGCCGACCTCGGCGATCATTGGCAAGGGGCTCGGCGAATCGGTGGGCCTGATCACCGACGGGCGCTTCTCTGGCGGCACCTGGGGCATGGTGGTCGGCCACGTCGCGCCGGAAGCCTTCGCTGGCGGTACCATCGCCCTAGTTCAGGAAGGCGATTCGATCACCATCGATGCGCATCGCCTGCTGCTGCAGCTGAACGTCGACGAGGCCGAACTGGCACGCCGCCGCGCCGCCTGGCAGCGGCCGGTGCCGCGTTATACGCGTGGCGTGCTGGCCAAGTACGCGGCGCTGGCGCTGCCGGCGAATCGTGGTGCCGTGACGGGCTGAACCCATCGCCGCAAGCAGCAAGGAAGACAGACAGACAGAACGGTCTCGTCGTCTCCCGCGAAGGGCGCAAGCTTGTCGCGCCCTCTTTGCTTCTAGGGTCTGTTTACATTTGAAAAAATGTATTTATATCTTGTTTTTTGCGCAACGAGACAGGATGGTACGAACGTTACTAAGCGACGAAGTATGGAACAAAGTCCAAGCTATCCTGCCGGGCAAGGAAGGCGACCGTGGCCAAACGGCATCCAACAATCGCTGGTTCCTCGAAGCGGTGCAGTGGATTGCCCGAACTGGCAGTCCATGGCGCGGTCTTCCCGCGGAACTCGCGCCGATGGCATACGGTATATATCTGTTTCTCGCGCTGACAAAGCCAGAGTGTCTGGCCGCGGGTGGCAAATGCTTTGGCAGGCGAGACGGAAATCGAGCATATCCTTATCGATTCGACGCTCGTGCGCGCCCCAGCATTCGGCCGGGGCCTTAAAAGAAGCGGGCCACAAACGCTCGGAGGTTCCCGAGGCGGACTGAGCACCAAACTGCATTTGGCGGTGAATTCGGAGGGTCGCCCGTTGCGACTGATCGTCACTGAAGGACAGGTCGCCGACATTTCGTGCGCGGCGCAACGGGTCGAGCATCTGCGCACCGGAGCGGTTATCGCAGACAAGGGCTACGATGCTGACCACTT
>JAYFSB010000191.1:0-4654 GCA_040946865.1 Burkholderia sp. | reverse complement strand
GTGGTGTCGCCTTACGCTCGCAAGGGCGCGGTCGATCACACCTATGCCGATCACGGTTCGGTGCTGAAGTTTATCGAACGCAACTGGCGCCTGCAACCGCTCTCCACGCGCAGCCGTGACCGTCTGCCGAACCCGGTCGGCACTGCGGAAAGCATCTACCTGCCTGTCAACACCACCTCGATCGGCGATATGATGTCGATGTTTAACTTCTGATGGGGACAGCGTCGAAGCGGTCCGCCAGGGCCCGCCATGCAGTGGAAGGCGTAGTAGTGATTGTTGCCGCCGCGATCGGGCTGCTCGGCTCGATCGCGATGCGCAGTGCCGATGCCTGGCAGGGTGGCGTGCCGGTTTTGCCGAAGGCGGCCGACAAGGGCCGCCGTCCCACGCCACAGTCATTTAAGTTCAATGTATGGGTTCGCTACCCGCCGGTACCAGAGCGCCTGAACCCGGTCGCCGAGCTCGGCAAGCACCTGTTCTTCGATTCCTCGCTGTCCGCTTCCGGGCAGATGTCCTGCGCGAGTTGTCATAGCCCTGAGCACGCCTACGGTCCGCCGAACGGACTGGCAGTACAACTGGGCGGCCCCGACCTGAAGCACCCTGGCATGCGCTCGGTGCCTTCGCTACGCTACCTGACGTTCACGCCGCTGTTCAGCCGCCATTTCTATACACCAGCGTCGGAAGACGTGGAGGACGAAGGGCCGACGGGCGGCTTCATGCGCGACGGCGCGGCGGCGTCGCTGCACGCCCAGGCCGGCATGCCATTGCTGAATCCGAACGAGATGGCGAACCGCGATCCGGCGGCGGTAGTGGAGGCACTGCGGCGTGGCCCGAATGCCGAGCGTTTTCGCGCGGTGTATGGGGCGCAGATTTTCTCTCATCCGCAACAGGCGTTCCAGGATATCGGGTTGGCGCTAGAGGCGTTCCAGACCGAGGATCCGAGTTTCCATCCGTATACTAGCAAGTTCGATGCGGTGATGTCGGGGCATGCGAATTTCACCGCGGCGGAGCTGCATGGGCTGTCGCTGTTCACTGATTCGGCGAAGGGCAATTGTGCGAAGTGCCATCTGGATACGCCTGGGCCGGGTGGGCGACCGGCGCAGTTTGCGGATTTCTCGTTTGCCGCGCTGGGGGTGCCCCGGAACTCGGAGATTCCGGCAAACCGGGATCTGAATCATTACGACCTGGGCTTGTGCGGGCGGCCGGAGCTTGCGAAGGAAACGCATTTCTGCGGGATGTTCAAGTCGCCGACACTGCGCAATGCGGCGTCGAGGACAGTATTTTTTCATAACGGGCGGTATCACACGCTCGAGGATGTGATGCGGTTTTATGTAAAACGCGATACGAACCCGGAGAAGTGGTATCCGCGCAAGGCGAATGGGAAGGTGGATAAGTATGACGACCTGCCGGTGAAGTACCGGGATAACGTGGATATGGCGGATGCGCCGTTCGATCGGAAGCTGGGGGCGAAGCCAGCGCTCAATGAGGAGGAGATCCGGGATGTGATCGCGTTTTTGAAGACGCTGAATGATGGATATTCGGAGCAGGCGGGTGGTGTAAAGGCATCCTCGCTACCAGCCAGCCTGATGCCGCCGCCGTAAGAGGCAGAAGAGGCACTGCACTCGTTCGGAAAACGGTGCCCAGAACGTTCCCTCGTCCCTCTCAGCTGCCGCGCCAGCACCAAAGTCTACATCGCCCCACGCCTAACCTTTAAGTTCTTATCCTCCCAAACCAGGTTGCGTGTACGTGTCGAGCACACGGTTGTAACGGAACGGCGTTTTGTCTGGTGATTCGAATGCGGGGGGAATCACGACCTTTGCACAAGTGGCTCGACTTCGTTGCACGAAGTGGTCAGTATCATAGTCCTTGTCTGCGATAACCGATCCGGTGCGCAGATGCTCGACCCGTTGCGCCGCGCACGAGATGTCGGCGACCTGTCTTTCAGTGACGATCAGTCGCAACGGGCGACCCTTCGAATCCACCGCCACATGCAGTTTGGTGCTCAATCCGCCTCGGGAACGTCCGAGCGCTTGCGGCCCACTTTTTTTAAGTCCCCAGCCAAATATTGGGGCGCTCGCACGATCGCCGAATCGATAAGGACGTGCTCGATTTCCGTCTCACCTACCAAAACCAAAGCATTCGTCACCCGCGGCCAGACACCCTAGCTTCGCCAGCGCGAGAAACGGATATATACCGTATGCCATCGGCACAAATTCTGCGGGAAGGTCGCACCATGGACTGCCGGTTCGGGCAATCCACAGCCTCGCTTCGAGGCACCAGTGATTGTTGGATGCCGTTTGGCCACGGTTGCCTTCCTTGCCAGGCAAGATAGTTTGGACTTTGTTCCATATTTAGTCGCTCAGTAACGTTCGTACCATACTGTCTCGTTACGCAAAAGACAGGATGTAAACACATTTTTTCAAATGTAAGCAAACCCCTAGATCTTCCGCATGAAGGCCATTGTCAGGCCAAGCGGAGAATGGACTGACGCAAATCGATGTCCCACGCGGTGAGGTTACGGACGTTCTTCAGGCTGGACTCTCTTCGGTCGCCGCTGTTACTCCATAGTAAGAAACTCGGCATGATGTCTATGACCGCGGTGCGCGTCAAGGTAGTTGTCGCCTCTGTCATGCAACGTGAGCCTGTTTATGAACCCTGATTCCGACCTCGTTGACGGATGGCATCGCGCTCGGGATTGAGCGCGATGGAAAACCGGTAGCCGTCCAGTTACGCGTCTGGCCCGACCAGCGCGCCGGATGCCGCTGTGCCAATGCTCTTGTGGTACCAATGCACGAAAGAGCGCATCGCTCATTGCCTGGCGGCGGCCAGGTCTGTAAAGCGATACGCCGGGAACTCGGGACGGTACTTGGCCGTGCTGAGCATGGCTTCGATGAACGCGTTGTCGTCGCGGACGCGAATACGAGAGCTTCACGCCGAGCCAGTGAAGCATCGCCAGCACCGTCGTGGTCTTCAGCGTAGAGCAGTTGTCGCCATGCAGAACGGAACGCTGCTCGTCAGTGGCAATCCCTTCGGCCAACGGCCGCCTGCTGAACGACCCCGGACAGCATGATCGGCATCGTCTGTGCCGTGCCACTTCCCAGGCGATGAGCGTTCTGACCTTGCGCCCGCAGTAACCGACAGAAGGTTGATTCGCTCGCCAGATAGACGCCTTCATCGGCCAGCGCTGGCACGATCCGAACAGGCGGCATATCTGCGAAGCGCGGTTCGTTGGCGACCGCGAACACAGCCTGACGCTCTGATTCGGTCAGCGCATGTGGGCGGTTGGCCTTGGATGAACCGCCTGCGGTCGCCGGTTTGCAACCCATCCTGGGCCTTCCAGCGTTGCAGGGTGCGCACGTCAATGCCGGCAAAGTCTCACAAGACAGGCGCAACCGTACGTCGGCCTGATAAGCCGCTTCGATGTTTCGGGCAGTCGTCTGGCGATCCCCGAGACCGATCATTCGTCCTTTCTCTTGTGGAAGATCGCCTCAAGTTTTTTTGACAGCACCAACAAGGCGGTCGTCTCGGCCAGCGCACAGTCCTTGCGCCGAACTTCGCGCTCGAGTTCTTTGATCCGGCGGCGACCCGCCTTCGTTTGCCCAGGCGTGGCACGCACGTCCTGCGGGTTCGGGTGGCCGCGTCCCGCCAGGCAGCAAGCTCCTACGAATACATGCCGTTCTCGCAGCACCATGCGCTGCGGGATGTCTCGTCCAGCGCAACAGTGGTGAGCAACGGCGTCCAGTCGCGATGCAGCTGTCCAGGCCCACCCGCGGGCGGGCCTGGACAGCGACTCACTACGCCAGCGCTCCAGCGTGACCACGTTCATGCGTGTTTCCTGCACGACATCTTCAACCGACGCGCTCTCCCGCGGTAGCAATCTTGCAACCACCTTGTCCTTGAATTCCTGTCCGTACTTTGCCACTTCTTGTCCTCATTGCGCCCTAGGATTCCAAGATCCTATTCGGGCCACAACTATTCTGACACGGGTGGCTTTGCTCGGCACGATACCGGTTCCGCCAGATGAACACCAGATTCGCATTCAGACCATGCTCGCGGGCCAGTTTGGCGACTGAAATACCGGGCTCGCACGCGGCGATTGCTATGCGACGCCGGAACTCAAGACTATGGTTTGGTCCTCCTTTGCGACTACCCGGCTTCTCTGTGTCTAACAAAGTGGTGTCCATCACTTCAAAAATGATAGACACCACTTTGGCGTCGATCTTTGCTGGCGTCTACGACGGCCATGCCGAGTCGCTGATCATCGTTCTCCATGGCTCTCTTGAAAAATGAGTGGGTTAAGCGACATACGGATTGATCTTCGAGAAGTTGAGCTTGCCAGTGATCAAAAACGAGCTATTGTCGAAAGTGTTGTGTGGTGGGCAGACGGAATTTTGAAAAGGCGATGGCGGTTTAGCTGAGAGACTCCATTGAATTTCGAGTGGGTGGTAAATTGCCAGATTTGTACAGGAGCGACGGTAACCATGCATAGCAAGTTGTTCGAGATGGCTTTGGGTATCAGCGATCCGTGGTTCATGAACGGCATCGATTTCAACGCGGCTGCAAAGCGGTTGACGGTCAATATCGATGTCGTTGCTGGCAGTCGCTTCCCGCATCCAGAGATCGCCGGCGGCCATCCTGTACACGACACCGTTGTCAA
>JAYFSB010000190.1:0-4656 GCA_040946865.1 Burkholderia sp. | reverse complement strand
CAGATGTCGTTCACCGCAGTCGCCCGTACCGTCGGCGAGTCCTGGCATCGAGTGAACGCCATTTGCAAACGCTATGTCGAACTCGCGCTCGCCGAGATCCACCTGTCCGACATGACGAGCATTGCCGTCGACGAAACGCCCTACCAGCGCCGACACAACTACCTGACACGCTCGTGGCTGATGCGCTCGAACGCAAAGTCGTGTTCATGACCGAAGGCAAGGATGCTGCGACGATCGAAGCGTTCGTCGCAAGCCATGCGCGAGCATGGGGGAAAGCCCGAGCAGATCACGTCGGTCAGCATTGACATGTCGCCCGCGTTCATCAAAGGCGTCAAGACGAATCTGCCGAATGCTCGCATCACCTTCGACAAGTTCCACGTCGTCGCTCATGCGCCGAAAGCTGTGGACCCAATGCGGCGAATCGAGCAGCGAATCGATCCGGAACTCAAAGGATTGCGATGGTCGCTGCTGAAGGATCGCGACCGGCTGACCGCCGCGCAACGCGCCGATCTCGATGCCCTGATCGTGAACGTCACGACCAAGCGGACCGCCCGCGCGTGGCGCTATCGCGAGCAACTTCGGGAAATTCTCGATCGTAAGCAAATCAACGTCGTCAGCGAAATGCTCGAGCAGTGGTGCGCAAACGTCATGCGCTCGCAGGTCGATCCGATGAAGGACGTCGCCCGCATGATCCGCAGTCATTTCGACGGCATCCGTCGCCTGGACTCAGACGCGTCAGACCAACGGCTTCCTTGGAAGCCATCAACAGGCCGCCAAGCGAAAAGCGCGCGGATACACCAATCTCACGACCATGTGCACCGTGCTGTTTCTGATCGCCGGCAAGCTCGACTTCTTGAAGATCAACCCATATGTCCCGTAACCCACTCAAATTTCAAGAGAGCCTAAAATCATTGGCTTGGGAGATGCCCTTCGGGCGCAACAGGCTTCTGTTGCACTTCAACCTTGAAACCGCCCCCGAAATTACGGAACATTTCCTGACCTATCCTCGCGCGCTGCCGGTTTTCCTCGAAAGTTTTTACTATACAATCCGCAACACCCTAAACACTCCACTCAGGCTCGACCAGCATGGGCACCACCATCCGCGATGTCGCCCAAGCGGCGAACGTATCGATCGGCACCGTTTCGTGCGCGTTGAAGAACCAGCCCGGCCTGTCCGAAGCCACCCGTGAGCGCATCGTCGCGGTCGCCGCGCAGCTCAGCTACGACCGGACGCAGCTGCGCCCGCGCATCCGCCGCCTCACCTTCCTACTGCATCGCCAGCACAACAACTTCGCCGACGCGCTGGTCGCCACCGGCCGCCCGCTGGTGCAGATCGACTGTGGGTGCCGGGGCTGCGCTCGGTAAACATCGACAACATCGCCGGCACCTCGCAGGCGATGCGGCACCTGTTCGAGAGCAGCCGCAAGCGCATCGCCTTCATCGGTGGATCGCTGGCGCACCACAACATCGCGCAGCGCGCGATGGAACGCATGCGCGACGCGATGTTCGCCTTCAACGACGGTGGCCGCGCTGGCGGTGGTGATGCGCGTGTGCTTGGCGCGCGGGCTGCGGGTGACCGAGGACGCGGCCTTCGTCGGCTTCGACGACATCCTTGGCGCGGCTCACGCGACACCGCCGCTGACCACCCTGGCCGTCGACAAGGAAGCGCTGGGCCGCCGCGGCGTCGAGCTGCTGCTGGTTGACGCGGTCCGACAAGACACAAATTTGCCTGCCCGTGCAGTTGATCGAGCGCGCGAGCAGTTCCGTGGCGGCGCTCGCGCCGCGCCCCTCACCCCGGTAATCGCCTCATGACGAACCCTGCCTCGCCGACCGCGCCGGACCTGCCGGCACCGCCCGTCGCGAACTTCCGTGACGCCGATTTCCTGCTCAAGCACGTGCGGCACACGCTGCACTTCTACGCGCCGACGGTCTACGATCCAACGGGCGGCTTCTTCCATTTCTTCCGCGACGACGGTTCGATCTACGAGCGCAGCATGCGCCACCTGGTCAGCAGCTGCCGCTTCGTCTTCAACTACACGATAGCCTATCGCCAGTTTGGCGATACCCAGCACCTCGACTACGTGCGCCACGGTCTGCGCTTCCTGCGCGAGGCACACTGGGACCCGATGCTCGAAGGCTACGACTGGGAGCTGGAATGGCGCGACGGCCGCAAGGTCGCCACGCGCGACGGTACCCGCCACTGCTACGGCCTGGCCTTCGTGCTGCTGGCCGGCGCGCATGCGAAAATGGCCGGCGTCAAGGAAGGGCGCGAGCTGGTCGAGCACGCCTACGCGCTGATGGAAAAGCGTTTCTGGGATACCGAGGGCGGCCTCTACAAGGACGACGCGACCGCTGACTGGCAGGTCTCGAGCTATCGCGGCCAGAACGCCAACATGCATACCACCGAGGCGCTGCTGGCCGCCTACGAGGCGACCGGCGAGGCGCATTACCTCGACCGCGCCGAGCTGGTGGCGACCAACATCACGCAGCGCCAGGCGGCGCTGTCGCAGAACCTGGTATGGGAGCACTACCACGCCGACTGGTCGATCGACTGGGAATACAACAAGGAAGACAGCGCCAACATCTTCCGTCCCTGGGGTTTCCAGCCCGGCCACCAGACCGAGTGGGCCAAGCTGCTGCTGATCCTGGAGCGGCACCGCCCGCTCGACTGGCTGCTGCCGCGCGCGATCGAGCTGTTCGACGCCGCCTTCGCGCATGCCTGGGACAGCGAGCACGGCGGCCTGGTCTACGGCTTCGGCCCCGACTACACGGTGTGCGACCACGACAAGTATTTCTGGGTGCAGGCCGAGACCTTCGCGGCCGCCGCGCTGCTCGGCGCGCGCACCGGCAGCGAGCGCTTCTGGGACTGCTACGACGAGATCTGGCGCTACAGCTGGCAGCATTTCGTCGACCATCGCTACGGTGCCTGGTACCGCATCTTGACCTGCGACAACCGCAAGTACAGCGACGAGAAGAGCCCCGCCGGCAAGACCGACTACCACACCATGGGTGCCTGCTACGAAGTGCTCAACGCGCTGCCCGGCGTCGACGGCACGCTCGGCCAGGCCTTCCCGTACCGCAAGGAACGCGCATGACGAGCAGCGCCAACTTCCCGCATTTCGTGTCGGCCGGCGATATCCTGACCGACATGGTCCGCCACGGTGCCGCGCAATGGATCTCAGTGCCCGGCGGCGGCGGCTGGAACGTGGCGCGCGCGGTGGCGCGCCTCGGCGTGCCCAGCGCCGCGGCTGGCTCGCTCGGCCAGGACTGCTTCTCCGAGGTGCTGTGGCGCGAGAGCGAGGCTGCCGGCCTCGACATGCGCTTCCTGCAGCGCGTCGATCGTCCGCCGCTGCTGGCCATCGTCCACGAGACGCAGCCGCCCTCCTATTTCTTCATCGGCGAGAACAGCTCGGACTTAGTCTTCGATCCGGCCGCGCTGCCCGCCGGCTGGGAAGCGCCGCTGAAATGGGCACACTTCGGCTGCATCAGCCTGGTGCGCGAGCCGCTGGCAGGCACCCTGATCGTGCTGGCTGCCAGCCTGCGCGAGCGCGGCGTGAAGATCAGCTTCGACCCGAACTACCGCAACCTGATGACGGCAGCATATCGCCCAACGCTGGAGAAGATGGTGAAGCTCGCTGACCTGGTGAAGGTCTCGGACGAAGACCTTTGCCACCTGTTCGCCGGCGGCGAGGCCGAGGCAATCGCCGAGCTGCACGCGCTGAACCCGACCGCCACGCTGCTGGTCACGCGCGGCTCGGACGTGGCCACGCTGTATGCTGGCGATGCGGTGTTCGAGGCAAGGCCGCCGCGTGTCGAGGTGGTCGACACAGTGGGTGCCGGCGATGTCTCGATCGGCGGCCTGCTGGTCAGCCTGATGACCGAGCCGCAGCGTGCCTGGCCCGAGCATTTGGCCTTCGCGCTGGCCTCCGGTGCCGCCGCTTGCCGCCATACCGGCGCGCATGCGCCGACGCTCGAGGAAGTGGACGCGCTACTGGCCGGCTGAGCCGGCTCACAGCCCTGACCGCGGGAACGGCTGGAACTGGGTAGTTCAAGCCCCGCTTGTCTCTTTTCCCTGCTTCGCCGCCTTCCCGCCCACCTGCCGGCCAGCGCCGCCGGCAGTTTTCGGGCACCCCATGGCTCTCGTCTTTAGGCCTTTTACACGGCGAGCCAACGGCAGGGCGTTACACCTCTCCGTCCTGCGGATTTCGGTGATAGTGATCAGCCGTTTCGGCGAACGTGATTAGTGTGGAAGGTGGTATTGCGCGGTCAATGGATTATAATGAAGATAATCACGATCAGGATGTGGAGGACTGCTTGCTGTTAGTCTTTCGCATCGATTCGCCCTTCAGTGGCAACTAACTGGTAATGATTGTGGAGCGTGTGCCAACTCGATCGTCGAGCACTTCGAGCAGGTCGTTTCGGGTGCCCTGATCGAGGTCCTAAAGGCCTCAGTCGTCGAGCAACAGAACATCCATCTTAGGCAGTGTTCACATTTACGACTGACCCAAACGCGCAGGCAAGCGATGCAAACACGAGATAGCTCTCCGGCAAGCTTGTCATATCGAGCGACGACGCGGCAAACATGCTTAAGGCAATGCTGATCAAGTGTCTGCATTCGTGATGTCGTCAAGCCTGCGAAGCGAATCGATCATGAAC
>JAYFSB010000189.1:0-4687 GCA_040946865.1 Burkholderia sp. | reverse complement strand
ATTATGGTGTCCGAGGCCGGTGCCTCGGTCTATGCGGCGTCCGAAACGGCCGCTAAGGAATTCCCGAAACTCGACGTGACCCTCCCCCCGTGTCAGAATAATTGTCGCCAAAATAAGATCTGGAAATCCGGGGGTGCAATGAGTACGAGAAGTGGCAAAGTACGGACAGGCATTCAAGGACAAGGTGGTTGCAAGGTTGTTGCCGCCGGAGAGCGCGTCGGTTGAAGATGTTGCGCAGGAAACACGCGTGAACGTGGGCACGCTGGAGCGTTGACGCAGTGAGTCGCTGTCCAGGCTCGCCCGCGGGCGAGCCTGGACAGCTGCATCGTGACTGGACGCCGTGCTCACCACTGCTGCGCTGGACGAGGCATTGATTGCGCAGCGCCTGGCGCCGCGAGAACGGCGTGTATCCGCAAGGAGCTTGCTGCCTGGCGGGACGGCGCGGCCACCCAGGCGTTGGCCGACCCGCAGGACGTGCGGGCCACGCCTGGGTAAACGAAGGCGGATCGCCACCGGCTCAAAGAACTCGAGTGCGGAGTTCGGCGCAAGGACCGTGCGCTGGCCGAGACGACCGCCTTGTTGGTGTGTCAAAGAAACTCGAGGCGATCTTCCAAAAGGGAAAGGATGAATGATCGGCCAGATAACTGCCCGAAACATCGAAGCGGCTCATCAGGCCAGTGTACGGTTGCGCCTGGCTTGCGAGGCTGTTTTGTGTCGGCATTGACATGCCCACCCTGTAACGCTGGAAGGCCCAGGATGGGCTGCAAACCGGCGACCGGCGGCGGCACAGGCGGTTCATCCCAAGCCAGCGCATACGCTAACCAAACCGGAGCGTCACAGGCTGTGCTCGCAGTCGCCAACGAACCGCGCTTCGCAGATATGCCGGTGCTGGCCGACGAAGGCGTCTATCCGGCGAGCGAATCAACCTTCTGTCGGTTACTGCGGGTGCCAGGTCAGAATGGCTCAACTGGACGAACAGGGCTTGGGTGTCGCTCATCGAGTGCCTCCAAGGGGTTTTCAGGTCGGCAGATGGTAACAAGTGGTGCCGCCGGGCGGGTCGAGCGATCCTTCCAAAGCGGCTGGCCGCGGCCTGGCCCGATCGCCATGCGTCGACGGCCAGTTTCGAAACGCCCGTGCCGGCGGGGCGCCGCATTACAATGTCGGCCATGACGCCAATCGTGCTCCTCGCCATCGATACCTCGACCGAATTTTGCTCGGTCGCCCTGGTCGCCGCCTTTGCCGCGGCACCTGCCTCCACCGTCCCGCGCATCTGGTTCCGCCACGACGAGACGGGCGCTCTCTCGAGCACGCGAGTGCTGCCGGCCGTGCGCGAACTGCTCGACGAGGCCGGCTTCACGCTAGCCGACTGTGCCGCGATCGCCTTCGGTGCCGGCCCCGGTTCGTTCACGGGCCTGCGCACCGCGACCGGGATCGCGCAAGGGCTCGCCTTCGGCCGCGGCCTGCCGGTGGTGCCGATCGGCACGCTGGCCTCTTGCGCCGAGCAGGCACGGCTCAATGCGCTGGCCGCCGGCGAGCGCGCGCCGGCGCGCGTGCTGGTCGCGCTCGACGCGCGCATGGACGAGGTCTACTGGGCCGACTACGCCTGGGACGAAGCCGCCGGCGACTGGCGCACGCTGCAGCGGGCCGCGCTCGCCGCGCCAGGCATGCTTGCCGCGCCCGCCGAGCCGTTCACGCTGGCCGGCAATGCGGCCGTCGCCTTCAGCGAGCGTCTGCCAGCGGCGGCGCTCGCTGCCCATGTCGACGGCACCGCGCTGCCGCACGCGGTGCCGGTCGCGCAGCTCGCGCTGCGCGCGTTCCGCGCCGGCCGCATAGTGCCGGCTGACCAGGCCGCGCCCGAATACGTGCGCAACAAGGTCGCGCAGACCACCGCGCGTACCGCCCGGGAGGGCAGCCGATGAGCGGCGTGCTGATGCCCGACCGTTATCTGGTGCCGATGACGGATGCCGATCTCAACGAGGTGGTCGAGATCGCGAAGGCCGCTTACGAATTTCCATGGTCCCGCGGCAACTTCGAGGAGTCGCTGCGCAATGGCTATTTCGGCGTTTGCATGCGGCAAGTGACGGGCACCCTGGTCGGCTATTGCGTGCTGATGCCGGTGGTCGACGAGATGCACCTGCTCAATCTGTACGTCGTGCCGGCTGCGCAGCATGGCGGCTGCGGGCTCGCGCTGCTACGCGAGGCGACGCGCATTGCGCGCGCCGAGCGGCTCGACGGCATGCTGCTCGAGGTGCGCCCATCCAATCCGCGCGCGATCCGGCTCTATGAACGCTTCGGCTTCGAGGTGGTCGGGCACCGCAAGAACTATTACCCGGCGAGGCACCGCACGCGCGAGGACGCGATCGTGATGCGGCTGCCGTTGCCGCTCGACATTCAGGGAGGCACGCATGAGCTGGCTTGACTCGGCGCTCGACGAGATGGGGCTCGGACCGCGCTGGGTGCGGCGCGGGCAAGGGACGGCCCAGGCCGCGGCAGGCGAGGGCGAGGCGCAAGCCAGCGCTGCCGCGGCAGTAAGCTTGGAGGGGGGGGGGCCGCCGGCCGGCGATCGGCCCATCCTGGCCAGCCCGCCACAGGTAAGAACCGATCAGGCTACCGACGGGGTAGCCGATGCGCAGTTGCCGCAGGCGGCACCGCGTGAGGCGCGAGCGGTGCCGGTCGCTCGCGGCGAATCGCCCACGCCGGCCCTGAAGGCCGCGGCGGAGTCCTCGGTCGCCGATCTCGGCTGGGACGAGCTCGAGGCCCGCGTGGCAGAGTGCCAGCGCTGCCGGCTCTGCGAGAAGCGTACCCAGACCGTGTTTGGGGTCGGCGATCGCGAGGCCGACTGGATGCTGGTCGGCGAGGCACCGGGCGAGAACGAGGACAAGCAGGGCGAGCCCTTCGTCGGTCAGGCCGGCAAGTTACTCGACAGCATGCTGCATGCGCTCTCGCTCGAGCGCAGCAACAACGTCTACATCTCCAACGTGATCAAGTGCCGGCCGCCCGGCAACCGCAATCCCCAACCCGACGAGGTCGCGCGCTGCGAGCCCTACCTGCAGCGGCAGGTCGCGCTGGTCAAGCCGAAGCTGATCGTGGCGCTGGGCCGCTTCGCCGCGCAGACGCTGCTGAGGTCGGACGGCAGCATCGCCTCGATGCGCGGGCGCGTCCATCAGTACGATGGCGTGCTGGTGATCGTCTCCTACCATCCCGCCTATCTGCTGCGCAGCCTGCCGGACAAGTCGAAGGCCTGGGCCGATCTGTGCCTGGCCCGCGAGACCTTCGGCAAGGCTATGGGCGGCGCATGCATGACCGAAGCCGCGTGGTCTCCGCACCGTGGGTGAGGCTGCGCGAGGCGGCGGTGCGCGCGCTCGACGCCGATCCGGCACCGCTGCGGCAGGCCGTGGAGGCAGCGCGGCCCACCCGCCTGGGCCGTTATGCCGAGATGCTGCTGGCTTTTTTCGCCGTACAGGGGCCTGGTTGCCGCCAACCTGCCGGTGCGCGTGAGCGGAGGCACGCTCGGCGAATGCGATTTCCTGCTGATCTCCCCGCAAGGCGAGCGGCTGCACTGGGAGCTGCTACCTCTGCACAGCGACGGCCGGCGAGGCGGCGCTGAGCGACTATGTCGGCTCCAACCTGGCCGATCGTTTCGATCTGAAGTAACCGGCACCTCTGGTGGACCCATCAACTGCCGCTGACCAAGCGCGACGAATTCGCCTTCACCGGGCAGGCCGGCCCCTGGGTCCCGCGCCAGCCGGCCGGCACGCGCTGGGTGGCGCTGCCGCGGCTGGCCTGGTTGGGCACCGTGCCGGCTCGAGGTGCCAGCGCTGTTCGAGGCGGTCCTGGCGCGCGGTGAAGACGGTCCTGGTACGAAATCTCGCGCGGAAATCTCGCGCGGTTTCCTAGTCGACGACGACTGGCCATCGCGCGCGGCGGCCTTCGCCGGCACGGGACAATCACGGGACAATGAAGAACGCCGCAATCGACGCGGCGTTCGTAAGCGACTCGGCAAGGCTGGTCCCCCATTCGCACGCGCGAGAGGCAAGATGATGAGCACGTGGAATTTGTGTGGATCACGTGAGATCGCGCTCACGATCAGCGATCGTTGACACGATTTATCTGGGTCTAGTCAGCAATCAGGTAGCGGACGGGGGAATGGCGGCCGACTTCAGCTTGCCCGCTACATTCAAGGGCAGCAGCTCGTCGATGCGGGTGATGATGTAGTGAGGACGTATTCCAGATAGGCGCGCGGATTGATGCTTGTTGAGCTTGCACGTCCCGATCAGGCTGTACATTGCAGCAGCCTGCTCGTCTCCGGTGGAGGAGCCAACGAACAGATAATGCTTGCGTCCGAGCGCGACACAGCGTAGGGCGTTCTCGGCAAGCGCGTTGCTAATCTCGGCCCGGCCATCCTCGCAGTAGAACACGAACGCTGCCCAATGGTTCAACGAGTAATTGGTTGCTTTGACGAGCGTGGACTTGGTCGACAGCGTCGCGAATTTCTCCCTGATCGTTGCCTCGAATGTGGCGAGCAGCGGTTTGCTTTTCCTGTCGTACGCGCAGGCGCTCATCGGGTGGCTTGCCCCGGATATCGGCCTCGATGCCGTAGCGCTCGCCAATTATCTCGAGCAATGTCTGGGTGTCCGAGCTCGGCGTGTTCGCGTGGATGCCGTAGTCCTTGCGCCGGGCATGATCC
>JAYFSB010000188.1:0-4713 GCA_040946865.1 Burkholderia sp. | reverse complement strand
GAAACCGACTGTACCCGTTGGCACGATTGAAGTCCATATCGGACGAGCGGTAGCCAAGATCGACGGCGTTGTCGACTCCGATATGCTGCGAACCGTATTGCAGAGCTGCGATCATGATCTCTTTGCCTACCGGTACACGTATCTGGCTTGCGGCGGGTTTCACCGATATGCGTTTCGGATTCCAGGGACGTAAGCGACTCGGCAAGGCCGGTCCCCCATTTGCACGCGCGTGAGGCAAGATGATGAGCACGTGGAATTTGTGTGGATCACGTGAGATCGCACCCACGATCAGCGATCGTGGACACGATTTATCTGGATCTAGTCGGCAATCAGGTAGTGGACGGAGGAATGGCGGCCGACTTCAGCTTGCCCGCGACGTTCCAGGGCAGCAGCTTGTCGATGCGGGTGATGATGTAATTAGCGATGTGGGTCAGGACGTATTCCAGATAGGCGCGTGGATTGATGCCGTTGAGCTTGCACGTCCCGATCAGGCTGTACAATTGCAGCAAGCCCGCTCGCTTCCGGTGGCGGAGCCAACGAACAGATCATTCTTGCGTCCGAGCGGGACCCCGCGTAGGGCGTTCTCGGCAAGCGCGTTGCTGATCTCGGCCCGGCCATCCTCGCAGGAGAACACGAGCGCTGCCCAGTGGTTCAACAAGTAGTTGATTGCTTTGGCGAACCGTGGACTTGGTCGACAGCGTCGCGAGCTTCTCCCTGATCGTTACCTCGAATGTGACGAGCAGCGGCTTGACCCTTTCCTGTCCGTACGCGCAGGCGCTTATCGGGTGGCTTGCCCCGGATATCGGCTTCGATGCCGTAGCGCTCGCCAATCATCTCGAGCAATGTCTTCTGGGTGTCTGAGCTCGGCGTGCCCGCGTGGATATCGTAGTCTTTGCGCCAGACATGATCTCCGCACGCTACCTCATGAACATCGCCACTCGCATACAGTTGACCGAAGCCGGTATAGGCATCCGCCTGCAGAATACCGTGGAATGTGGCGAGCCGGGTTTGAGGGTGGACTCCTTTGTGGTCCGACGAGAAGTCGAACCATACCGCAGCCAGTTCAGTCGAGCCCGAGCGGCGATCGTCGCGGGCGTAGATTCAGAACGGCTCTGTTGAATTTCGGCTTTCTTGAAAAATGAGTGGGTTACGCGACATGTGGGTTGATCTTCGAGAAGTTGAGCTTTTCCGGCCTGGAAGAGTCCGTTGATGGCTTCCAGGAAGCCATTGGTCTGACGACGGCGTCTCTGGGTCCAGGCGACGATGCCATCGAAATGACTGCGGATCATGCTGGCGACGTCTTTCATCGGATCGACCTTCGAGCGCATGACGTTCGTGCACCACTGCTCGAGCATCTCGCTGACGACGTTGATCTGCTTGCGATCGAGAAAGCTCTCGAAGTTGGCTCGCGATAGGGCCCACGCGCGGGCTGTCCGCTTGGTCGTGACGGTTCACGATCAGGGCATCCAAGAGCGGCGCGTTGCGAGGCGGTCGGCCGGTCGCGCTATCCTTCAGCAGCGACCATCGCAATCCCTTGAGTTCCAGATCGGCTCGTTGCTCGATTTGCCACATTTGGTCCACGACTTTCGACGCATAAGCGACGACATGGAACCTGCCGAATGCTCACATCACCTTCGACAAGTTGTTCCACGTCGTCAGCGAAATGCTCGAGCAGTGGTGCACGAACGTCATACGCTCGAAGGTCGATCCGATTAAGGACATCGCCCGCATGATCCGCAGTCATTTCGACGGCATCCGTCGCCTAAACCCAGACGCGTCAGACCAACGGCTTCCTGGAGCCATTAACGGACTCTTCCCCAGGCCCCCGAGCAAAAAGCGCGCCGCGGGGATACACCAACCTCACGACCATACGCACCGTGCTGTTTCTGATCACCGGCAAGCTCAACTTCTCGAAGATCAACCCACATGTCACGCAACCCACTCATTTTTCAAGAGAGCCTCAAAATTTCGTCTGCCCGCCATACACCACTTTCGACAATAACTCACGTGCTGCAAATCGGGCAATTTACCTCCCACTCGACATTCAACAGAGGCTATTTGGTTTCTGTTCGTCAGGTCGTGGCTTTGCTCCACGATTTTTTAGATCTCGCCTCGCGACGACGCCCTTGCGTTTCACTATAGCCCTTCACCACCATCAGTTTGAGCAGGGGACTTGCACCCCCAAGCTATTGCGCATGCTCGGCGCACCATGAAAAAAGCCCCCTCACGAGGAGCGGGTTTTGTATTTCGACGGCCTGGCGGCGTGTCGGTCAGCTCACGCGCATGCCGGGCTTGGCACCGCTGTGCGGTTCGAGGATGTAGAGGTCCGATTCCGTGTTCTCGTCCTTCGACGAGGCAGCCAGCACCATGCCTTCCGACATGCCGAACTTCATCGTGCGCGGCACGAGGTTGGCGACCAACACCGTCAGTTTACCGACTAGGTCTTCGGGCTGGTAGGCCGACTTGATGCCCGAGAACACATTGCGGGTCTTTTCCTCGCCGACGTCGAGCGTCAGCTGCAGCAGCTTGTCCGAACCCTCGACGGCCTGGCAGGCGACGATCTTGGCGATGCGCAGGTCGATCTTGGTGAAGTCGTCGATCGAGATAGTGCCGTCGCCGGCCAGCGTGGCGGCTTCCTTGGCCGCGCCCTCGGCATTGGCGGTCGCGTCGAGCGAGGAACGGTTGGCGGCAAGCAGCGCCTCGATCTGCTTCGGGTCGACACGCGTCATCAGGTGCTGATAGGCATTGATCGGCTGCGTCGAGGACAGCGGCGTGGCCGCGCTGGCCCAGTTGAGCGGCGCGATGCCGAGGAAGGCTTCGACAGCCTCGACCAGCTTCGGCAGCACCGGCTTGAGCCCCAGCGACAGCAGGCGGAACGCCTCCAGGCTAACGCTGCAGGTCTCGTGCAGGGCCACCGCGTTGGCAGGGTCCTTGGCTTGTTCCCAGGGCTTGGCGGTATCGACGTAGCCGTTCACCGCGTCGGCCAGCGACATGACCTGGCGCAGCGCGCAGCCATATTCGCGTGCCTCATAGTGTGCGGCGATCTGCGGAATCGCCTCGCGCAGTGAGGCCAGCAGCGGATGGTTCATCGCACTGTCCTGCACGCGGCCCTCGAAGCGCTTGATCAGGAAACCGGCCGCGCGGCTCGCGATGTTCACGTACTTGCCGACCAGGTCGCTGTTCCCGCGTGCCTGGAAGTCGTCGAGGTTCAGGTCGAGATCCTCCATGGTCGCGTTCAGCTTGGTCGCGAAATAGTAGCGCAGCCATTCCGGGTTCATGCCGGTGTCGATCACGCTCTTGGCGGTGATGAAGGTGCCGCGCGACTTCGACATCTTCGCGCCGTCCACCGTCAGGAAGCCGTGCGCGAACACGTTGGTCGGCGTGCGATGGCCCGAGAACTCGAGCATCGCCGGCCAGAACAGCGTGTGGAAGTAGAGGATGTCCTTGCCGATGAAGTGGTACTGCTCGGCGGCCGAGCCGGGGCGCGTCCAGGCCTCGAAATCGAGACCGAGCTTGTCGGCCAGGTTCTTGAAGCTGGCGTAGTAGCCTACCGGCGCGTCGAGCCAGACGTAGAAGTACTTGCCGGGCGCGCCGGGGATCTCGAAACCGAAGTAGGGCACATCGCGCGAGATGTCCCAGTCGGCCAGCTTGGCCTCGCCTTCATTGCCGAGCCATTCGCGCATCTTGTTGGTGGCCTCAGGCTGCGCGAGACCGCCGACCCAGCCGCGCAGAAAGTTTTCGCAGCGCGAGTCGGAGAGCTTGAAAAAGTAATGCATCGAGGTCTTTCGCACGGGCGTCGCGCCCGACCCTACCGAGTAGGGGTTGATCAGCTCGGTGGGCTGGTAGGTCGAGCCGCAGACCTCGCAGCTATCGCCGTACTGGTCCTTGGCTTGGCACTTCGGGCACTCGCCCTTAATGAAGCGGTCCGGCAGGAACATCTCCTTGACGGGATCGTAGGCCTGCTCGATGTCGCGCTCGGCGATCAGGCCCGCTTCCTTCAGCGCGAGGTAGATGTTCTCGCTGAGGACGCGGTTTTCCTCGGAATCGGTGGTGTAGAAATTGTCGAAGGAGATCCCGTAGCTGTCGAAATCGCGCTTGTGCTCGCCCCAGACGCGCTCGATCAGCTGCTTCGGGCTCAGCCCTTCCTGTTCAGCGCGCAGCATGACCGGCGTGCCGTGCGTGTCGTCGGCACCGATATAGTAGACCTCATGGCCGTGCATTCGCAGCGTTCGCACCCAGATATCGGTCTGGATGTACTCTACCAGGTGGCCGATGTGAATTTGCCCGTTCGCGTAGGGCAGTGCGGAGGTGACGAGGATCTGACGGCGGCTCGAAGGCGCGCCAGCCTGCACGGTATTGAGGTCGGATGCGGACATAGGGTCGTCTGGAAAGCCGCGACGGTCGCGGCGGTAGTACGGAGGAAGCGTGTAGTTATCTGCGATTCTAGCAGGCGGGCGGGAATTGATCGCCCCCCTTGGGTACGAACGGCTGAAACCTGCCATTTCATGCCGTTTTTAGGCAGTGTTCACATTTACGACTGACCCAAACGCGCAAGCAAGCGATGCAAACACGAGATAGCTCTCGGCAAGCTTGTCATGTCGAGTGGAGACGCGACGAAAATGCTTAAGGCAATGCTGATCAAGTGTCTGCATTCGCGATGTCGTCAAGCCTGCGTAGCGAATCGCTCATGAACGAAGTTGTCCTGGTTTGTTG
>JAYFSB010000187.1:0-4723 GCA_040946865.1 Burkholderia sp. | reverse complement strand
GCGCAAGCGCTTATAAACTGCGATGCATGCCCGATCATGCGCCACTTCCTGATACCGTTGCCGAGCTCCATGCCCTGCTGCTCGAGCAGCAAGCATCGATCGAAGAATAACAAGCCTCGTTCGAAAAAATGGTGCAGGAGCTTGCTGCGCGTGATCAGGAGATCGAACGCCTGAAGGCGCTGATCGACAAGCTCAAACACATGCACTTCGGTCTCAAGTCCGGGCAACTCGATCGCCAGATCGAGAACCTCAAAACCCGGCTCGGGGATCTGACGGCCGGGCGCGGCGCTGTCGATGTGCAGCATGCGAAAAGACGGGCAAGAACAAGGCCGCGAGCAGCAAGGAACCCGATCCGTTGGCACCACCGCTGCATCTGCTGCGCGAAGAGATCGTGCTCGAACCCGGATCCGGTCTGCCCGAAGTGCGGTACTGAGATACCGATGCTCGGTGAGGACGTATCCGAGCAACTTGCCCATGTCGCGGCAGCGTTCAAGGTGATCCGCACGATCCAGCGCAAGATGCTCGGCCCGAGGAGTCTGTAAAATTTTTTGTGTAAATGGTCAGATCGTCATAATGTCACCCGGTCTCCATATATCAACATAAATTGACTCATGGCGGGCTTCCAGTTCTGGATAGGCATCGTCCATTTTGCCGATATATTGTTCAGGACCAGATACAGCAGCTTCAGCACCGATTCATCTGTCGGGAAAACGCGCCGTGTCTTGGTGACTTTACGCAACGATGCGTTCAATGATTCGATGGCGTTGGTGGTGTAAATTGGCTTTGCGGATCTCCGGAGCGAAATCAAAGAGCACTATCAACCGCGCCCAGTTTTTCTGCCAGGACTGGCTGATAGTTGGGTATTGCTCGTCCAATTTGGCGGCAAACGCCTCCAGCGCGCCTTCTGCTGCCTTCACATTCGCGGCGCTGTAAATGGTGCGCAGATCTGCTGCCACCGCTTTACGGTCTTTCCAGCCGACATAACGCAGGGAATGGCGAACCTGATGCACCAGACACAACTGAACCTGAGTCTGCGAATAGATAGCTTCAATGGCCTCTGGAAAGCCCTTGAGTCCATCACAGCAGGCAATAAAAATGTCCTGTAACCCACGGTTCTTTAACTCTGTCATCACTGATGAGCCAGAACTTTGCCCCTTCATTTTTGGCTATCCACATTCCCAGCAGCTCCTTCTCACCCTGAAGGTTAATGTCCAGTGCCAGATAGAAGGATTTATTGCTCACCGCCCCGAGTCCTGACTTTTTACAATAATACAATCAAGATAAAAATAGAATATAACGTATCCTGTGGGCGCGTCGGCCAGTTTTTTACCTCATCCATGACGGTTTTGGTTACCTGAGAAACAAAACCTGCCGAGACGTCAACACCATAAACCTCCTTGAGGTGAGCCTGGATGTCTCGAGTAGTTAATCCACTAGCATATAAGGAAATAATACGTTAATCAAATTCATTAAGCTTTTTCTCGCCCTTGCCAATCATTCGGGGCTCGAAGGTGCCGTTGCGATCGCGTGGGACATTCAGCTCCAGCTCTACTGCTTGCGCAGCGCACCACTGTGGCTGACGTTCCGTTGCGGGAGTTGCCGGAGTTATTCCCGGCAGGATCATGCTTGGCATAACCAAGATGCATTTCCATTTCGGCTTTCAGAGTGCGCTCAGCCAGTTTTTGAGTCAGCTGTTTAAGCAGACCGGATTCGCCAAGCAGCTCCTCAGGAGAGTGGCAATCTTTGAGCAATTGGTCAATGAGCTCGTTGCTAATTGGCATTAGCTTGTCCTCTTAAAGGTTTTTATCAAAATGCTATTTACATAGATCTTTTTACACTCTCTTATCCAGGGAGAAGCTCGCGACGCTGTCGACCAAGTTCACGCTCGCCAAAGCAATCAACTAATCGTTGAACCACTGGGCAGCGCTCGTGTTCTACTGCGAGAATAGCCGGGCCGAGATCAGCAACGCGCTTGCCGAGAACGCCCTACGCTGTGTCGCGCTCGGACGCAAGCATTATCTGTTCGTTGGCTCCGCCACCGGAGGCGAGCGAGCTGCTGCAATGTACAGCCTAATCGGCGACGTGCAAGCTCAACGGCATCAATCCGCGCGCCTATCTGGAATACGTTCTGACTCACATCGCTGATTACAGCATCACCCGCGTCGACGAGCTGCTGCCCTGGAACGGCGCGGACAAGCTGAAGTCGGCCGCCATTCCTCCGTCCACTACCTTATTGCCGACTAGATCCAGATAAATCGCGGGCGCGATCTCACGTGATCCACACACAATTTCACGTGCTCATCATCTTGCCTCACGCGCGTGCGAATGGGGGACCAGCCTTGCCGGGCCGCTTACCTCAGGACTATGGTCTGGCGTCCTTTTCGACTACCCGGCTTCTCTGTGTCTAACAAAGTGGTGTCCATCACTTCGAAAATGATGGACACCACTTTGGCGTCGATCTTTGCTGTCGTCTACGACGGCCATGCCGAGTCGCTTACACATATCGCGTAACCCACTTATTTCTCAAGAAAGTCTATTTACCGGACTGAAGTCGTGCCGGCCCAGTGGTAAAATGCGGTCCGCCCTTTAGCCGGGGTGATGAAATTGGTAAACATAGCGGACTTAAATAATTTGAGTGCCCGGTCGGAAACGTCCGGTGCAGAACCCTTCAAATTCGGTGAAACCCCTGGCGCGCAGCGCGACGAGGCAACGCCGAGCCAAGCCCGGACATGGTGCGAGCGGTCGCGGGAAGGTGTAGAGACTAGACGGGGGGCACCTAAGGTCTTGCATGCGGCGAACGCGTGCAGGCGACGGTGAAGGCATAGTCCAGCGCACGAACTGCCACGCCTGCGCGTGGCCGGCTTCGAAAGAAGCAGTGTGACGAAAATCCGCCGCCTTCATTGGCTTGCCGGTTCGAGTCCGGTCCCCGGCACCAGACAGTAGCACACCGAGATTCGGTGAGATATTGAAACCCGCGATAGCGCAAGGCATCGCGGATTGTTTACAGGATCAGCAACGTGCTTGCCGAGAACGCCCGTAAGCGACTCGGCATGGCCGTCGTAGACGCCAGCAAAGATCGATGCCAAAGTGGTGTCCATCATTTTCGAAGTGATGGACACCACCTTGTTAGACACAGAGAAGCCTGATAGTCGCAAAGGACGCCCGAACCATAGTCCTGAGTTCCGGCGTCGCATAGCAATCGCTCGCATGCGAGCCAGGTGTTTCAGTCGACAAACTAGCCCGCGAGCATTGTCTGAATGCGAATCTGGCGTTCACCTGGCAGTACCGGTATCGTGCCGAGCAAAGGACCGTCAGAGGCAACGCTGCTGCCAGTGACGGTCGTGAGCGATATCGGAGATCGCGAAATCGGCCGTACCCGTTGGCACGATTGAAGTCCGGATCGGACGAACGATGGTCAAGGTCGACGGCGTTGTTGACCCCGACATGCTGCGAACCATTCAGATTCCAGAGACTGGTTGCGAAAGTACAGACAGCGCTCGAAAAAATCTGCTGGGTGGCCACCTATTCATCTTCCGTGGATGCCGCGGCGATCTCGTCAAGATGCTGTGGGCCACTGATGACGGGCTCTGGCTGCTTGCAAAGCGATGGGAGCGAGTTCGGTTTGTCTGGGCGCAGGCCGACGGTGGCAAGATCCATCTGACGAGCGCTCAGTTGTCAATGTTGCTCCAGGGCATCGATTGGCGACAGCCTCGGCGCACCGTCGCGCTGGCGATGCGCTGGCGATGTTGTAACCCGCGTGCAAGCGCTTATAAACTGCGATGCATGCCCGATCATGCGCCACTTCCTGATACCGTTGTCGAGCTCCATGCCCTGGTGCTCGAGCAGCAGGCATTGATCGAAGAACAACAAGCCTCGTTCGAGAAAATGGTGCAAGAGCTTGCTGCGCGTGATCAGGAGATCAAACGCCTGAAGGCGCTAATCGACAAGCTCAAAAGCATGCACTTCGGTCGCAAGCCCGAGCAACTCGATCGCCAGATCGAGAACCTCGAAACCTCGGCTCGAGGAGCTGACAGCCGGGCGCGGCGCTGTCGATGTACAGCGCATGCGAAGACGGGGCAAGGACAAGGCCGCGAGCAGCAAGGAGCCCATCCCGCGGGCACCACTACCGCCGCATCTGCTGCGCGAAGAGTTCGTGCTCGAACCCGATCCGGTCTGCTCGAAGTGCGGCACTGAGATGCCGATGCTCGGTGAGGACGTGTCCGAACAACTTGCCCGTGTCGCAGCAGCGTTCAAGGTGATCCGCACGATCCGTGCGCAAGATGCTCTGCCCGAGCTGCGGCCACATCGAACAGCCACCGATGCCAGGCCTGCCGATCGAGCGCAGCATTGCCCATCCCAGCGCGCTCGCCGATATCGCCGTGTCGAAGTTCGCGGATCATCAACCGCTGCATCGGCAAGCGGAGATCGCTGCGCGCGACGGTGTGACGCTTAAGGCAATGTTGATCAAGTGTCTGCATTCGTGATGTCGTCAAGCCTGCGAAGCGAATCGATCATGAACGAAGTTGTCCTGGTTTGTGTTCGGTTGTCCTGAGCGCCATTCAGATGGTCGGTGAGCCCCAGGCCCATGGTTCTCGCTTATTACGGACGCACCTGTGCCATCAATCGTGCGCGGTACAGAGAGAGTAAAGGCAATGCTGATCAAGTTCACCGTCCCCGTGGTTCAGCCGTTATACGTTATAGATCGGTGGATATGACCCGAGCA
>JAYFSB010000186.1:0-4741 GCA_040946865.1 Burkholderia sp. | reverse complement strand
GCCTTGCTCGGGTCATATCCACCGATCTATAACGGCTGAACCACGGGGACGGTGAACTTGATCAGCATTGCCTTAATTCGCCTTACCGTGTCCCTTGAGGACCGCTTCGATGGCTTCCGTAGCATTCGGGTCGTTATCGACAACAAGAACGGTTGACGTAGCGAATTCATATGCGAATTTTCCCAGCACGCCGCAACGGACATGCCACGTTGCAAAACTCCAAGTTTCGCAACGTCATGCCGGCCTCCGCCGAACCCTGACGCGGCCGTGTGCCGTGATGTTGCGAAATATAGTCTTGTATATGCACACATGTGCGACTATAATATGCAACATGATGCGCGGTAGTGGGCGTGCCGCGCGTCCGAGGTGGACCTGACGCCCGATAGGTTGATTCTTGATAAATGCGGCCTGGCGTTGCACGCCTCGACTATGGAGAAAATCGTGAACGAGAAAGACAAGAAGAAACTGCTTGCCGCATCACTTCGAATCAAGCCTGCCGGAACGCCTCCCGCAGAACTCAACGGTGACGCCCACGATGAGGGCTATTTCGATGCGGACGCCGCACTGATCCGTGACCGAGGCGTTGGACATAGCATTGCACACGGCGCGACAGGTAGCGGCAAAACGACATTTGATGTGCTGAAAAAGAGGCCGTGACTGTCGCGTCGCTTAGTCACCAGAAAGCGCAGTGCTCCCAAACACACCAGCTCAGCGAGTAATCATGACGACAGAAACGAACGGTGATGTGCTGCTCGATGATGGCGAATACTTCGTGCAGCACAACGTCAACTATCCGCCGACAGCCGGCAACGGCTTCCTGATGCATCGTTGCCGCTATGCCCTTATCCACACCGGAAGGGGTCGAGTGTATCGGCGGCTACGAGTTGAAACTCGACGGTAAATGGCTGGTGGATATCGCCGCGTATCCCGACGACGACACGGACACCGATTGCCGCGTGATTGGCCGATTCGAAAATCACCTCGATGCGATTCACGCCCTCTGGCAGCCTCGCCACGAGGCTGTAACCCGACACTCGCGTTACTGAGCGCTTAACCCACGGAGTGACAATGACCAACGTATCCAACATTGGTAGCGCTGACCTCGCACACCTTCTCGGGAAGGCTCGCGACGCCGCGAGCAGCGGTCCTACCGGCATGTCTTCGGGCGAGAAGCTGTGGCCGTAGCACTGGTCCTCGATCGTCCCGACTGGCTTGCGGCTATGAACTGCACGATCGCCGAAGCGATGGAAAGGTCGGCCCCGACTGGTTGCGCCTGATTCCAGCAGTGGCACGGCAGTTCAAGCGTGAGCAGGACGAAACAGCGTATGCGGCAGCCGAGAAGGCTCGGCACGCCAAGCTGGCGCAGATTGTCGCGCAACAGGGGGCAGACGAGGAAATGGATTTCGCCGCTAGGCTTGTCACCTACGGCGACGCCCCCGGCTATCGCGACGTGCATTTCACGTTCGACCTGGAGCCGATCGGCGAAGGGCCGAGGCCGACCATTCGCGCGTGCATTCGCATCCGACCGGAAGATGGCGAACAGATCGTTCGCCACGTCACGGGCGTTCATCGCTTCGCGGGGGATCGACAATGCGTGATCCGACCGACATTGCCACGCGCGACATCATTCCTAGTCGGATACGCCCGTGTCTCGACGCGTGACCAAGACCTGAGCAATCAGGAGGCGCAGTTGCGTGCGGCCGGATGCGGCAAGGTTTTTGCCGAGAAAATCACCGGCACCCGCCGCGCGCGGCCGCAGCTCGATCGCATGCTCGACCACTTACGTGCCGGCGACGTTATCGTTGTGACGCGTATCGATCGGCTCGCGCGGAGCATCCGAGACTTGCTCGACATTGTTGAGCGGATTCGCGAGGCCGGCGCAGGCCTGCGCAGTCTCGCCGAGCCGTGGGCCGACACGACGACGCCGGCCGGCCGCATGGTGTTGACCTTGTTCGGCGGGATGACCGAGTTCGAACGCAGCCTGATCGTTGAACGCACGAGCACCGGCCGGGCCGCGGCTAAGGCGCGCGGTACGAAGTTCGGCCGCAAGCCGACGCTCACCCCGGCGCAGCTCGACCATGCCTATCGCCTCGCCGACGAAGGCAACATGAGCATGCAGGAAATCGCCGCGCTGCTAGGCATCCACCGATCGACGTTGTTCCGGCTGCTGTCCCAGCGTTCAGAACGCGCCGCATAGTGCCGTTAATATGACAATGACCACGATCACGATTGTAAGTAACCATGAACGGCAAGAAAGCATACGAAATAGATACTGACGGATGGCGACGCACCGGCCCGTATGAATTCGTTCACCCGGCGGGCTGGACCATCACGAATCACATCATTAGAGCGAAATCCGTGTGGCTATTACGTCAGGCCGCCGCCGAGCACGGCAACTATAAGTCCGCCGACGAAGCGAGGCGCAGGCATGCCGAGCTATCCGGTACTTCATTGACGCAATCATGAATCCGCCGAAACGACGCCGGCACGGGGCAGCTCGCGATGCTCGCCGCTGGCGGGTAAAAGTGCGTGAGGCGGCAGCGGAGCTGGCTCACCGCATCGCACTTATCGAAGCCGGATCGGACAATACACGCGAGAGAGCCGACCGCATGTCTGCCCTCACGCGCCTGCGTCAGCGGCTAGGGCGAATCTTCGATCGATACGGCTCGATCCTGGACTGATTACAGCGGTATAAAAAAGGAAAGGGCCGAAGCCTTTCCCCTTCTGTAGCGACTAAAAAGCCTCTCCCGTGCGGTCACTCGATAGTGCCGGATGCTTCGGCATGTTGTTCGGCCATCGCCTCGATCGTTACATCCAATCGGCTCGTGTCATCGGCATTCGTCGCATAAACACCGCGCACAAGAAACACATCGTCAAGCTCCTGTTCGTGATGCTTCAGGTAGCCCGTCATCTCGCTTCCCGGAAAAGGTCCGACCGGCGAGAGTTCTGCGTAATACACAAACCTGTTAAGGAGTGGGTCGGTCGTGCCAAGTGCTAACCCGAAGCCAACAAAGCGAGTGCTAGTGACAACACTATTCTCACCGTAATGGCAAACGAACCTTGGTTCGGCCGACGCAACGACAAGTTCCTTGTCATCGATCTTGATGCCGCCCACCCAAAGTTTGCATCCTTCGATCAAGCGATCGTCAGACACTCTGAACAGGCTTCCCGACGCATTCGGCTTCTCGTTAAACAACATAGCGGCCTCCAAAAATGAAAGCCACTCGGGAGCGTCGATTGACGTTCCGCGAGTGGCAGAACGTCAAATCGACGCGGTCATTTTAGGCCAATGCAGTGCATTGCGAAACCAGCTCGGGCGTTCCCCGGCATACAGCGCCGGGTCGGGCTTTCGCGCTGCGCGTCGAGCCTCGTTCCGAGTCTCGCCCCTTCAGGCATCAATCCATAACGCAACCCACTAGTCAGGTGTGGCCGGTCGCACGTGGGCGCTCGCCGCGCGGCGTTCGTCTCGGCTCCGGTACATGCCCTTGTCCGTTCCCCTGATTCGCCGTCCATCCACGCGACCATAGCCACCAGGTGCGGCCGTCAAGGGCCGCGCTGCGCGCTGAAATCCTCGCCCGTTCCTGCTCGCTTCGCTGCGCGGGCATGATGCGGCCTCCGGTTTCTACCTTGACGGCCGCACCGGGCCGGCTAACCCCGTCGCGGGACGGCGAACTCAGGGAAACGGCGGCAACGGCGGTAAGCCCTCTCAGCCTCGCCGAACCCGGCACCTAGGGACAGCAGCCTAGGGACCCGGTAGCAGTAAAGGCACCCCCTTAATTTTGGAGGTCGATATGAATTCCTTCTCACTTCATCACTGGATAGTAGTCCTTACGTGTGTCTATATGGAATACACGTTCACGCCGTGGGATGGTCGGAACTACTACCGCCGCACGGTCGATTACGGCCGCGTCGTCTGGTGCTGATCGGTCGGTAGCGTTCGACATGCCAACCAAGCTCAGTACCTACCACCGCACCAATCACGCCGCGAGCCTCGCGCTCGCCAGGCGTCTACGCCGCGACGGCAGCGCCCACGCCAAAATGATGGAGTTGGCCAAGTCCGCGCGTTTCTACTTCGAGCAGCTGCGCAAGATCGGCGAGTGAGCCGCCACCCCCAGCCGGGCGGGGTGGCCCGGCACTTTTCAGGAGGTAGACCGTGAACAAGTACGAAGCCAAACAGCAAGCCCGCCGCGACCGCCTGGAGGCGCGCGCCGATCGCGCCCGGTCAGCGTCGCACATGACCTATACCCGCGCCGAAGTCATGGCGGCGGCAATCCCGTTCGATCAGCCTGTCTTGCGCGGCCACCACTCCGAGCGCCGCGATCGCAACTATCGCGCGCGCATTCACAACACGTTCGGCAAGGCATTCGCGTTGCAGGACCAGGCGAAGGAGCTGGACCGGCGCGCGGCTGCTGTTGGCAAGGGCGGCATTTCGAGCGACGATCCGGCCGCCATCGACAAGTTGCGCGTGAAGCTCGCCGAGCTGGAGGAACGGCACGAGCGGATGAAGCGCACGAATGCGCTCATCCGCAGCAACGACCACGCCGGCTTAGAACGGATGGGCTACACGGCCGCCGCAATTGCAACCCTGTTCCGGCCGGACTACCGGGGCCGCGCCGGCTTCGCGTCGTACGAGCTGACGAACAGCAGCGCCAATATCCGGCGTATAGGCAATGCTGATCAAGTGTCTGCATTCGTGATGTCGTCAAGCCTGCGAAGCGAATCGATCATGAACGAAGTTGTC
>JAYFSB010000185.1:0-4762 GCA_040946865.1 Burkholderia sp. | reverse complement strand
CCGGCAGGATAGCTTGGACTTTGTTCCATATTTCGTCGCTCAGTAACGTTCGTACCATCCTGTCTCGTTGCGCAAAAAACAGGATGCAAACACATTTTTACAAATGTAAACAGGCCCTGGGCACAAAAAAGCCGGGTAGTCGCAAAGGACGCCCGAACCATAGTCCTGAGTTCCGGCGTCGCATAGCAATTAATTGCCGCGTGCGAGCCAGGTGTTTTAGTCACCAAACTGGCCCCCAAGCATGGTCGCGAATGCGAGTCTGGCGTTCACCTGGCGGCACCGGTATCGTGCCGAGCAAAGAGCGTCAGAGGCAACGCTGCGGCCAGTGATGGTCGTGAGCGATATGAGGCCGGAGCTCATCGCAGCGCCACCAATTAAACCGGAGATCGCGAAACCGGCCGTACCCGTTGGCACGATTGAAGTCCAGATCGGACGACCGGTGGTCAAGGTCGACGGTGTTGTCGACCCCGATATGCTGCGAACATAAGCAACTCGGCAAGGCCGGTCCCCCATTCACGCGCGCGTGAGGCAAGATGGATGAACACGTGGAATGTGTGTGGATCACGTGAGATCGGGCCCACGATTTATCTGGATCTAGTCGGCAATCAGATAGTGGACAGAGGGATGGCGGCCGACTTCAGCTTGTCCGCGCCGTTCCAGGGCAGGAGCCCGTCGATGCGGGTGATGAGGTAATCAGCAATGTGAGTCAAGACGTATTCCAGATAGGCGCGCGGATTGATGCCGTTGAGCTTGCACGTCCCGATCAGGCTATAACATTGCAGCAGCCCGCTCGCCTCCGGCGCCAACGAACAGATAATGCTTGCGTCCAAGCGCGACACAGCGTAGGGCGTTCTCGGCAAGCGCGTTGCTGATCTCGGCCAGGCCGTCCTCGCAGGAGAACACGAGCGCTGCCCAGTGGTTCAACGCGTAATGGATTGCTTTGGCTAGCGTGGGTCGACAGCGTCGCGAGCTTCTCCCTGATCGTTGCCTCGCATGTGGCGAGCAGCGGCTTGGCCTTTTCCTGTCGTACGCGCAGGCGCTCATCGGGTGGCTTGCCCCGGATATCGGCTTCATGCCGTAGCGCTCGCTAATCATCGCGAGCAATGTCTGGCTATCCGAGCTCGGCGTGCTCGCGTACAGTTGATCGAGGTCGGGTGTAGCATCCGCCTGCAGAATGCCGTGAGCCGGGTTTGAGGGTGGACGCCTTTGCGGTCCGACGAGAAATCGAACCATACCGCATCCGGCTCAGTCGAGCCCGAGCGGCGACCGGCGTGTCGTCCGTGTGCAATTTGCCGGGACGCAACGTGTAGCGCTGGATCGCTTCGATCAGCGGTTTGCAAAGCACGGCGATCTGGCCGACCCAGCAGCCCATGCTGGCACGATCAAGCGTCACGCCGTTGCGCGCAGCGATCTCCGCTTGCCGATACAGCGGTTGATGATCCGCGAACTTCGACACGACGATATCGGCGAGCGCGCTGGGATGGGCAATGCTACGCTCGATCGGCAGGCCTGGCATCGGTGGCTGTTCGATGTGGCCGCAGCCCGGGCAGAGCATCTTGCGCCGGATCGTGCGGATTACCTTGAACGCTGCCGCGACACGGGCAAGTTGCTCGGACACGTCCTCACCGAGCACCTGCATCTCAGTGCCGCACTTCGGGCAGACCGGATCAGGTTCGAGCATGATCTCTTCACACAGACAGCAGGTGCGGTGGCAGTGGCACTCGCGAGACGGGTTCCTTGCTGCTCGCTGGCTTGTCCTTGCTCCGTTTTCGCATGCTGCACATCGACAGCGCCACGCCCGGCTGTCAGATCCTCGAGCCGGATTTTGAGGTTCTCGATCTGGCGATCGAGCTGCTCGGGCTTGCGACCGAAGAGCATGGAGCTCGGCAACGGTATCAGAAAAAGTGGCGCATGATCGGACATGCGTCACATGTTTATAAGCGCTTGCGCGCGAGTTACAATATCGCCAGCTCGACGGTGCGCCGAGACTGTCGTCAATCGATGTCCTCGAGCAACATCGACAACTGAGCGCTCGTCAGATGGATCTCTTGCCACCGTCGTCCTGCGGCCAGATAAACCGACCTCGCTCCCATCGCTTTGCAAGCAGCCAGAGCCCGTCATCAGTGGCCCACAGCATCTTGACGAGATCGCCGCGGCACCCACGGAAGATAAATAGGTGGCCACCCAGCGGATTTTCTTCGAACGCTGTCGTACTTTCGCAGCCAGTCCCTGGAATCCGAAACGCCTATCGGTGACGCCCGCCGCAGGCCAGATACGTGTACCGGCAGGCAAAGAGATCATGATCGCAGGCTCTCCAATACGGTTCGCAGCATATCGGGGTCGACAACGCTGTCGACTTTGACCACCGCTCGTCCGATATAGACTTCAATCGTGCCAACGGGTACGGCCGGTTTCGCGATCTCCGGTTTGCTTAGTGCCACTGCGATGACCTCCGGCCTCATATCGCTCACGACCGTCACTGTCAGCAGCGTTGCCTCTGACGCCCTTGGCTCGGCACGATACCGGTGCCGCCAGGTGAACGCCAGATTCGCATTCGGACCATGCTCACGGGCTAGTTTGGCGACTGAAACACCTGGCTCGCACGCGGCGATTGCTATGCGACGCCGGAACTCAGGACTATGGTTTGGGCGTCCTTTACGACTATCCGGCTTCTCTGTGTCTAACAAAGTGGTGTCCACACTTCGAAAATGATGGACACCACTTTGGCGTCGATCTTTGCTGGTGTCTATGACGGCCATGCCGAGTCGCTTACAGACTATCGCAGTGGCCCCCAGGAAACTTACGCCTAACGCCCCCCGTCCATCACGAAGGGCGTCGCACAGCGCATGCGAGAGCATTCGCTACAGATGGTGTGCGAAGCGGGTTTCCTGGCGATGCAGTTCAATTCGGTAGCAGCGACCAATCAGGTTGCCATCGTGCTGTGGAAGAAAATGGGATTCATGGCTATAGGCACGCTGCCGCGTGCCTATAGCCATGTCAGGCATCGGCCTGGTCGATGTCTCGTGATATATCGCTGGCTCGGCGAGTCGGACTCGCAGCCTGAAACGTCGAGACCGCCAGACCGCCGCGTGCCGTGACGGACGCGCGGGGCGGCCCTTGCCTTGCCGCTGATCCATCGATGGATGGAGCGGCGGCGGGGGCAGCCTTCCAAATCAGGCCGCCGAGGCTGATTCTAAAACCTGCGCCGCGCCGATTGGCGCGTAGCTGCCGGTGCCTTCCGGCCAGGGCGTCAGTACCTCGAAGCCGTGCTCTGTCACGGCCACCATATGTTCCCATTGCGCCGACAGTGAGCGGTCGCGCGTCACGACGGTCCAGCCGTCCGAAAGCTGCTTGGTTTCCGCCTTGCCGGCATTGAGCATCGGCTCGATGGTGAAGATCATGCCGGGCATCAGCTTGCGCCCGATGCCGGGCCGGCCGTAATGGAGTACTGACGGTTCGTCGTGATAGACGGTACCGATGCCGTGCCCGCAATACTCGCGCACCACACTGTAGCCGGCTGCATGCGCCACGCTTTGGATAGAGTAGCCAACATCGCCGAGCGTCGCGCCAGGCTTGACAGCCAGGATCCCGGCGCGCATTGCCTCATAAGCGGTGTCCACCAGGTGCCTGGCGGCGGGCACGGGCTCGCCGACGTAGTACATGCGGCTCGTGTCACCGAACCAGCCGTCCTTGATCACGGCGACGTCGATATTGATGATGTCGCCGTCCTCGAGCACGTGCGCCGAGGGAATGCCATGGCAGACCACATGGTTGACCGATGCGCAAATCGTCTTCGGGAAGCCGTGATAGCCGATGTTGGCGGGCGTCGCCTTCTGCACGTTGACGATGTACTCGCGGCACAGCGTGTCGAGCTGGTCGGTGGTGACACCGGGCTTCACGTGCTCGCAGATCATCTGCAGCACCTTGGCCGCGAGCTGGCCTGCTAAGCGCGACTGCGCGATCTCCGCCTTCGAGCGGAGCGTGATTTTCGGAGTGCGCACTATCACGCCACCTGCGGCAGTGAAGTTTCGTCGAACAGCTGCCGGACCTCCGCGCGAAGCAGTCACTGGCAGCTCTCACCATATGTCAGCGTCGAATGCAGCTCGGCTAGCATGCCCACGCGCAGCCAGTGCCCGGCCTGTGCATTGATCGAACGACTCGGCGCGTCGTGCGTCGACTCAGAGAGTTTGATGAGCTCCATTGAACCCTATTTATATTAATTAAATGTACCTATTTCCTATATTAGCAGAAATAGCCGGGCAGGGAAGGGGGCATCGCTGACGCGATACGATCGGCGGTGCCAGCCTCAGGCCGCTTCGGCGGCGGGCAGCGCGAGCGTCACGGTGGTGATATGCCAGGCCGCGCTACGCACGCGGATCTCGCCGGTATGGCGCTCCACCACCGCCTTGACGAAGGCCATCCCGAGCCCGACGCCCTTGGTCTCGGGCTGACCCATCGAGGTGGAAACACCGGTAGCGCTCGAATAGCCGCGCCTGGTCGACGATTTCGATGCCGTAGTCGTGATCGAGGATCACACAGCGCACCGTGGCGCGGTCCGCGCTCAGCTCGACCAGTATTCGACGCACGTGCGTGCCTCGCTGTACTTAAGGCAATGCTGATCAAGTCCACCGTCCCCGTGGGACAGCCGTTATAAATCGGTGGATATGACCCGAGCAAGGCAAACAAAAATGAAACAGCCAACGCTGGCGGTGGCGACTGACGAAGGTGCAGGCTTCGAGACGAAGCGCAAACGTACGCGGCG
>JAYFSB010000184.1:0-4771 GCA_040946865.1 Burkholderia sp. | reverse complement strand
AGCTTGCCGAGAGCTATCTCGTGTTTGCATCGCTTGCCTGCGCGTTTGGGTCAGTCGTAAATGTGAACACTGCCTAGCGCCTATGTCCACGAAAAAGCCCGCAGCGGCCTACAGCGAAGCATCGATCAAGGTGCTGAAGGGCCTCGAGCCCGTCAAGCAGCGGCCCGGTATGTACACGCGTACCGAGAATCCCCTGCACATCATCCAGGAAGTGATCGACAACGCCTCCGACGAGGCGCTCGGCGGTTACGGCAAGCAGATCATCGTCACCCTGCATGCGGACCAGTCGATCTCGGTCGAGGACGACGGCCGCGGCATCCCGTTCGGCAGGCATCCCGACGAGGGCGTGCCGGTAGTCGAGATCGTCTTCACGCGCCTGCACGCGGGCGGCAAATTCGACAAGGCCGCCGGCGGTGCCTATACCTTCTCGGGCGGTCTGCACGGTGTGGGCGTGTCGGTCACCAATGCGCTGGCTACGCGCCTGGACGTCACGGTCTGGCGCGATGGCAGGCTCGCCGAGCTCGGCTTCGCGCACGGCGACGTGATCAAGCCGCTGGTCACGCAGAGCGTGGGCCACGGCGAGAAGAAGTCCGGCACGCGCGTGCGCGTCTGGCCGGACGGCAAGTATTTTGATTCGCCGAACCTACCGTTGGGCGAGCTACAGCGCCTGTTGCGCTCGAAGGCGGTGCTGCTGCCGGGTGTCGGGGTGGTGCTGATCACCGAGAAGACCGGTGAACGCCAGAGCTGGAAGTACGAGGACGGCCTACGCGGCTACCTGCTCGACGAGATGAACGGCAGCGAGCTGTTGATCCCGCTGTTCGAGGGCGAACGCTTCGCCGATGCGAACTCCTCGGGCGATGACAGCTTCGCTGAGGGCGAGGGTGCCTCCTGGGTGGCGGCCTGGAGCGAGGAAGGCTCGCTCACGCGCGAATCCTACGTGAACCTGATCCCCACGCCGGCCGGCGGTACGCACGAATCCGGCTTGCGCGACGGCCTGTTCCAGGCGGTCAAGAGCTTCGTCGAGCTGCACAACCTGCAGCCCAAGGGCATCAAGCTGCTGGCCGAGGACGTGTTCGCGCGCGCGTCCTTCGTGCTGTCGGTCAAGGTGCTGGACCCACAGTTTCAGGGGCAGACCAAGGAGCGCCTGAACAGCCGCAACGCGGTCAAGCTGGTCTCCTCGTTCTTGCGCTCGGCGCTGGAGCTGTGGCTGAATCAGCACGTCAAGCACGGCAAGAAGCTGGCCGACCTGGTGATCAAGCAGGCCCAGGCGCGTACGCGCGCGGGCCAGAAGGTCGAGAAGCGCAAAAGCTCAGGCGTGGCGGTGCTGCCCGGCAAGCTGACCGATTGCGAGACACAGGATATCGCGCGGAACGAGCTGTTCCTGGTCGAGGGCGACTCGGCCGGCGGCTCGGCTAAGATGGGCCGCAACAAGGAATATCAGGCGATCCTGCCGCTGCGCGGCAAGGTGCTCAACGCCTGGGAAACCGAGCGCGACCGCCTGTTCGCGAACAACGAGGTGCACGACATCTCGGTGGCGATCGGCGTCGATCCGCACGCGTCTGACGACCGTGTCGACGACCTGTCGAACCTGCGCTACGGCAAGATCTGCATCCTGTCGGACGCGGACGTCGACGGCGCGCACATCCAGGTACTGCTGCTGACGCTGTTCTTCAAGCACTTCCCGCAGCTGATCGAGCGCGGCCACGTGTTCGTGGCGCGTCCGCCGCTGTTCCGCGTCGACGCGCCAGCGCGCGGCAAGAAGCCGGCGCAGAAACTCTACGCGCTCGACGACGGCGAGCTCGAGGCAATCCTTGACAAGCTGCGCAAGGACGGCGTGCGCGAGACGCAATGGTCGATCAGCCGCTTCAAGGGCCTCGGCGAGATGAGCGCTGAGCAGCTGTGGGACACCACCATGAACCCAGACACGCGGCACCTCGCGCCGATCGCCCTGGGCAACCTCGGCTACGACGCGACGGTTTCGCGCATGAGGATGCTGATGGGCAAGGGCGAGGCGTCCGCGCGGCGCAGCTGGCTCGAGGAAAAGGGCAACGATGTCGAGGCGGATATCTGAGCGGCGTGACACACGCCGCCCACCGCCCCTGAACGGATACGGAAGCTACAGCAGATGGATGACAAGACCCCCGACTTTTTCGATGAGCTGCCGAGCCCGCCGGACGACGGCAACTTATTGACGCTCGGCGACTACGCCGAGCGCGCCTATCTCGACTACGCGGTCAGCGTGGTCAAGGGCCGCGCGCTGCCCGACGTCTGCGACGGCCAGAAACCGGTGCAGCGCCGGATCCTCTACGCGATGAATGAGATGGGGCTGGGCAACAACGCCAAGCCCGTGAAGTCGGCGCGCGTGGTGGGCGACGTTCTCGGTAAGTACCACCCGCACGGCGACCAGTCCGCCTATGATGCGCTGGTGCGCCTGGCGCAGGACTTCTCGATGCGCTACCCGCTGATCGACGGCCAGGGCAACTTCGGCTCGCGCGACGGCGACAGCGCGGCCGCGATGCGGTACACGGAAGCGCGGCTCACGCCGATCGCGCAACTGCTGCTCGACGAGATCGACCAGGGCACGGTCGATTTTATGCCGAACTACGACGGTTCCTTCGAGGAGCCGAAGCTGCTACCAGCGCGCCTGCCCTTCGCGCTGCTCAACGGTGCCTCGGGCATCGCGGTGGGTCTGGCCACCGAGATTCCCTCGCACAACCTGCGCGAGGTGGCGGCCGCGGCGGTGGCGCTGATCTGCAACCCGAAGCTCGCTCCAGCCGATCTGATGCAACTGGTGCCGGGCCCGGACTTCCCGGGCGGCGGTCAGGTCATCTCCAGCGACACGGAAATCTCCGCTGCCTACGAGGCCGGCCGCGGCAGCCTGAAAGTGCGCGCGCGCTGGAAGATCGATGAGCTCGCGCACGGCCAATGGCAGCTGGTGGTCAACGAACTGCCGCCGAACACCTCGTGCCAGAAGGTGCTCGAGGAGATCGAGGAGCTCACCAATCCGAAGATCAAGGCCGGCAAGAAGACGCTCACGCAGGAGCAGGCTAGCATCAAGAAGATCCTGCTCGACCTGCTCGATGCGGTGCGCGATGAGTCGGACAAGGATGCGCCGGTGCGCCTGGTGTTCGAGCCGAAGTCACGCAGCATCGACCAGAATGAGTTCGTGCAGTCGCTGCTCGCGCACACCAGCCTGGAATCGAACGCGCCGCTCAACCTGGTGATGATCGGCGACGACGGCCGGCCCGCGCAGAAGGGGCTCGGTACGATCCTCGGCGAGTGGGTCGGATTCCGCCAGCTGACCGTGGCGCGGCGCTGCCGCCACCGCCTGGGGAAGGTCGACGACCGGATCTACATCCTCGAAGGCCGGATGATCGTGTTCCTGAACATCGACGAGGTGATTCGGATCATCCGCGAGTCCGACGAGCCGAAGGCCGCGCTAATGTCGGCGTTTGGGCTGACCGAATGCCAGGCCGACGACATCCTCGAAATCCGCCTGCGTCAGCTCGCGCGACTCGAGAAGATGAAGATCGAGAAGGAGCTGAAGGAGCTGCGCGCCGAGAAGGCCAAGCTGGAGGACCTGCTGGCCAACGAAAGCGCGATGAAGCGCCTGCTGATCAAGGAGATCGAGGGTGACGCCAAGCAGTTCAGCGACGACCGCCGCACCCTGATCCAGCAGGAGAAGCGCGCCACCTTCGAGGCCCGCGTGATCGACGAGCCGGTAACGGTGGTGGTGTCGCAGAAGGGCTGGGTGCGCGCGCTGCAAGGCCATGGTCTCGACCCGGCCAGCTTCAGCTTCAAAGCCGGCGACGGCCTCTACGCGGCCTTCCAGTGCCGCACGCCGGACACGCTGATCGCCTGGGGCAGCAAGGGCCGCGCGCATTCGGTGCCGGTGCAGGTGCTGCCGGGCGGACGCGGCGACGGCGTGCCGGTCACCTCGCTGATCGAGCTCGAATCGGGCACCCACCTGATGCATTATTTCGCGGCCTGCACCGCGCAGCCGCTCTTGCTTGCCTCAAGCAACGGATTCGGCTTCATCGCCAAGGTCGGCGACATGATCAGCCGCCAGAAGGCCGGCAAGGCCTTCATGACGATCGACGATGGCGCTGTGCCGATCGCGCCGATGCCGGTGATGCCGCAGGCCACCCAGGTGGCCTGCCTGTCGGGGCAGGGGCACCTGCTGGTGTTCGGCCTCGACGAGATAAAGACGCTCTCGGCCGGCGGCCGCGGCGTGCTCCTGATGGCGCTGGAGGACAAGGAAGCCTTGGTCCAGGCGTTGGCCATCGATGGTCGCGGCGTAGTGCTGCAAGGCACTGGTCGTGACGGCAAGGCACAGGAGGCTGTGCTGGCCGGCACCGCGCTTGCGCGGCTGGTCGGCAAGCGGGCCCGCAAGGGTCGCGCGTCCGAGCTCAAGCTCAAGCTCGCCGGCCTGCGCCCGATTCTCGACTGAAGCCTGGCGTGGCGCGCCAAGATGCCTCGCCACGCTTCCAGCCCTAGCTGCGCTCACCGCGCGCCGGGGTTTTTTCATGGCATCGCGGCTCATGGCTGGAGCGCGGCCTCAACGCGGCCTGGCGACAGGCAGTGCGATTTCGTGTCAAATGTCACCCGTGCACCGAACCGACATAAGCGACTCGGCATGGCCGTCGTAGACGACAGCACAGATGGACACCACTTTGTTAGGATACGTTTAAATTTGAAAAATGTGTTTAGGCAATGCTGATCAAGTGTCTGCATTCGCGATGTCGTCAAGCCTGCGTAGCGAATCGATCAT
>JAYFSB010000183.1:0-4777 GCA_040946865.1 Burkholderia sp. | reverse complement strand
AACTTCGTTCATGATCGATTCGCTTCGCAGGCTTGACGACATCACGAATGCAGACACTTGATCAGCATTGCCTTAAGATTCGGTGAACATCAACGCTCAGCCCCTTTACAGGGTTTTTGAACTTGCTGTGCATAATTGGGGCGCTGCCGGCGATCCTGCCGACTTTTCCTCTCCGTCCATCGACAAAAGGACTGACGCGTGAGCCTCTGGTTTCTGATATTTCTGAGTGTCCTGCAAGGCGTGACCGAACTCTTCCCCGTCAGCAGTCTGGGTCACACGCTGCTCGTGCCGGCCCTAATCGGCATACATCTCGACAAGCATACGCCGCAACTGCTGCCGTTCCTGGTCGCGCTACACCTCGGTACCGCGCTCGCGCTAATATGGTATTTTCGCGCCCGCTGGTGCGCGCTGGTGCGCGGCTTCTTCGCCTCCTGCGCCGGCCGTCCCAACGACGACGCGCACATGATGTGGGCGCTAATCATCGGCACCATCCCGGCCGGGATGGTCGGGCTGCTGCTCGAAAAGAAAATCGAGCATGTGTTCCATGACCTGCGGATCGTGGCCGGCGCGTTGATCGTCAACGGTATCCTGCTATGGTGGGACGACCGCGTGTATCACGCGCCCGAGAAGCTCGGCTTCGGCCGGGCCTTCCTGGTTGGCCTCGCGCAAGTGGGCGCGCTGATCCCGGGTTTCTCGCGCAGTGGTCTGACCATGATCGCCGGCAATGCGGCTGGGCTCACCGCCGAGAAGGCGGCAGAGTTCTCGTTCCTGCTCGGCACGCCGATCATCCTGGCCGCGGGCGTGCTCGAGCTGCCGAAGCTGCTCCATGCGCCGGACGACCGACTGGCCGACGCCGCGCTGGGCGGCGTGCTGACGGCGATCGCCGCCTACCTGAGCGTGCGTTTCCTGATGCGTTATTTCGAGGGGCGCGGGTGCCTGGCCGCGTTCGGCGTGTATTGCGTGCTGGCCGGCTTGTTCTACATCGGCTGGTTTGCGTTCCATCCGCAACCAGTTTGAGTTGATATGCTGCGGGGCGGCAGCAGCACGGCCGATTTCGACTGTTGGCCTTTTCCCCCGTGTCAGAATTAAGCGACTTGGCAAGGCTGATCCCCCATTCGCACACGTGGGAGGCAAGATTATGAGAACGTGGAATTCGTGTGGATCACGTGAGATTGCGCCCACGATCAGCGATCATGGACAGATTTATCTGGATCTAGTCGGCAATCAGGTAGTGGACAGAGAAATGGCGGCCGACTTCAGTTTGTCTACAACGTTCCAGGGCAGCAGCTCGTCGATGCGGGTGATGATGTGATCAGCGATGTGGGTAAGGACGTATTCCAAATAGGCACGCGGATTGATGGCGTTGAGCTTGCACGTCGCTCATGTCCCGGAACCGTACGAACGAAACCATTGAGCCGTTGCGGCCAGGCCCTCACGGGTCGTGCGCGGCGGATGCCAGTCGAGCTGTCGCCGGATCCGGTCAGTGTCGAGCTGTAAACTGCCGACCAGGCGCTCCACCTGTGCGGTGTGGCCGGTGAGACGGCCTAGCGTACACAACAGGCCGGCTGGAAACGGCAGCAGCCTCGCCGGGCGGCCAAGCGCCTCACCCGTCATGCGCAACAGCATGGCGACCGATGGCGCGTCGTCGTCGGCGACATGGAAGCAGCCGCCCGCCGCACGTGAATCAATGGCGCAGTGCAGCAAGGCATCGGCGAGATTCTCGACATACACGAGGCTGCGGCGCGCCTGGATCGCGCCGAACGGCAGGGGCAGACCGCGCGAAACCGCTCTCATCATCAGCAGGAAGTTGGCACGAACTTCCGGACCATAGACGAGCGGCGGACGCACGATGACGATGTCGAGGCCGCTCGCCTCGCCGAACTGCCGCAAGGCGAGTTCCGCTGCATACTTCGAGCGTCCGTAAGGATCGACCGGCCGCGCCGGCTCGTCCTCGGCAAGCGGCTTGCCGCCGTCGCTCTTGGCGATCGCCTTCACGCTGCTCACGAACACGAGGCGACGGGCACCATGCCGTCGAGCCGCTTCGGCCACCCGCAAGGACCCGTCGACATTGGTCGACCGGAACGCCGCGTCGAGATCCGTGGCGGTATCGTCCATCACGTGCACGCGTGCCGCCAGGTGGATCACGCAATCGACCTCGGGCCAGTGAGCCTGGTCGAGACCCGCGAAATCGCGGTCTTCATGCAACCATTCGCTCAGCCCCTCCACGCATCCGCCAGCTCGCCGCACCAGCCCCGTCATCTCATGACCGTCGGCCAGCAAGGCCCGGCAGACGGCGCGGCCGACGAAGCCGTTCGCGCCGGTCACGAAGATCCTGCTCATAAGCATCTCCAGCCGAAACGCCCGTAGAACTTGAAGGCCGACGTCACGAACATGCGGATATGCGCGAATCCCTTGCGTGAGGCACCGCCGCCATGGTGAACCACGCGTACGGAGGGCACATAGACGAGATGCGCCAGTTCACGGGCCCGCAGGCTGAGATCGTAATCCTCGAAGTAGAGAAAGTAGCGGGGATCGAAGCCATGGAGCTGCTTCAGTAGATCGGTACGAAACAGCATGAAACATCCGCTCATGATCGGCGGATTCCGCAGCACCTTCGAGGCAGTGATGCAATCTCGCATTTCATAGTGGGCGAGCCGGCGCGCGAAGAAACGCCTGAGCGAGGTCGGCAAGAAACCTCGCACGAACAGGTCGAGCAGTGCCGGGTAGCGTCGGCAGAGATACTGGAGATGCCCGTTTTCATCGTCGACGCGCGGCGACAGGAGGCCCACGTCCGGATGAGCATCGAGAAACGCCAGGGCTGTCGCCAAGGCATCGGCATCCAGGTCGATATCGGGATTGAGGACCAAGTGGTAGCGGCTCGCCGCCCGCTCAATGGCGAGATTGTGGCCGCGCCCGTATCCGACGTTGCCGTGGCCGCCGATCTCGATACAGGAAAAGCCTCGTGCCCGCCATGCATCGAGCCCCGGCAGCGGGACCGGCACCCCGCCGTTGTCGACGAGAAACATCTCGGCCCGCAGGTCGTGGCGCAGGCGGCCCAGCCGCTCAAGCGTGGTAAGCAGGCTCGAGAGCGTGTTCGTCAATTGCTCCAGGTTGGGTCGGTAGACGACGATCGACACTGTCAGGAGGTTCGGTAGGAGTGAATGCACGAGCGATTTGGTCCGTTAAAGATGGCGATTTCAAGGTTGAACAGCTCGGCCTGGAAAAACACGGCCAGATCCGTACCCTTGGGCATGTACTGGCGCAGCAGCCCGTTGGTGTTCTTGTTGAGTTCGCGCTGCCAAGGGCTACCCAGTGCCCGGGCACAATCCACTCGTCGATCTCAGACGGACGATCGTGGATGCTGACCCTGTTCGGGATGCTGCCCCGGCGGTTTTCGCCCCGCGCCCGGGGCCGCCGGGGCTTGCGGGCCTGTCGCAGACAAGCGATCAGTTCCGCTCGCAACTAGCCGCACAGCATGGCGTACAACGCAGTGTAGATCGTTTCGTGACTGGCCAGCAGGGTCGGCTCATCGGAGATCATGTTTCGCAGTATGCTTTCAATCTGTTCGGTAGAGTGCCGCTCACGCAGCAACTGCTCGACCGTCGCTCGCAGCGGCCCCAGTCGGGCGGGGATTGTTGCGCCGGGCCTGCCAGGAGGAACTGGCGCGCTGCTGGGCGAGCGGCGTACGATAGCCGCCAAGCGAGCACCGGACGGCCCGATGCACGCCAGCCATTGCGGCGCAATTCGCGGCTGATCGAACTCGGCGCGCGATGCAAGCTGCGGGCAATTGCTCGCAGCTTGCATCCATGCTCAAGGCTCAGCTGGATCATCCATCGTGCGCTCTTCACAACTCAGGTGTTTGTAGGTTCCCATCGCAACACAATACCTCTCGGTAGGTGTTGCACTTGAATTTCGAGTGGGTGGTAAATTTCCTGATTTGCACGTGAGCGACGGTAGTCATGCATAGCAAGTTGTTCGAGACGGCTTTGGATATCAGCGATCCGTGGTTCGTGAACGGCATCGATTTCGACGCGGCTGCGAAGCGGTTGACGGTCAACATCGATTTCGTGGCCGGCAGTCGCTTCCCGCATCCAGAGATCGCCGGCGGTCATCCCTTGCACGGCAACGTTGTCAAGCGCTACCGGCACTTGAACTTTTTCCAGCACGACTTGCTTTCTCGAAGTGTGGACGCCTCGCATCAAGCTATCTGACGGCCGCGTGGCGCTCGTCGAGCCCGAGTGGGCCGGCAAGCTCAAGAGCTTCACGCTGCTGTTCGAGGCAATGGTGCTGATGCTCGCCCAGCAGATGTCGTTTACCGCAGTCGACCGCACCGTTGGTGAGTCCTTGCATCGGGTGAAGGCAATGCTGATCAAGTTCACCGTCCCCGCGGTCCAGCCGTTATAGATCGGTGGATATGACCTGAGCAAAGCAAACGAGAATGAAACAGCCAACGCTGGCGGTGTCGGCTGACGAAGGTGCAATCTTCGAGACGAAGCGCAAAGGTACGCGGCGCGATGAGTTGCTGGACGCGATGGAGCGCGGCATTGTGTGCGCTGATCGAGCCGTACTACCACGAAACGTGGCAACGCCCGCCCGCCGATTGGCCTGGAGCGCATGCTGCGGATTTATTTCATTCAGCACGGGTTCAATCTGGCCAACCTTGCCTGCGAGGAAGCGCTGTACGACAGCATGAGCCTGTTCCGCTTCGTGGGCATCGACTTGGGCCGTGAAGCGGTGCCGGATACGACAACGATACTCAAATTCCGACGCCTGCTCG
>JAYFSB010000182.1:0-4781 GCA_040946865.1 Burkholderia sp. | reverse complement strand
AACTTCGTTCATGATCGATTCGCTTCGCAGTCTTGACGACATCACGAATGCAGACACTTGATCAGCATTGCCTTAACCAAGCTTGGGGTTTCGCCGATTCAAATCGCCCGCGTCCGTGTCTCTAAATCTGGCCTGCCATGCCCCTTGGTCAGCTTGACGCCGCCTGCTGTTGTCTCGTTCCAGGTCATAAGCACGCGAGCCGATCGCTCTCTCGTCTCACGACAGCACCTTTATGCGCATAAAGCCATCCAATCGAACGGCCAATCTCTACCTTTTATCGAATAAATAATTGAAATATAAAATTCATCATTTAAAATTTTATCACTCAAAACAGGAGTGAAAAAACAGGAGTAAAAATTGGCAGCTGAAATCATTGCGGTCACGCAACAGAAGGGCGGTGTTGGTAAGAGTACTATCTCCATGCACCTCGGCGCGGCATTCCATGAGAAAGGAAAGCGCGTCCTCGTCGTCGACGCAGATGGCCAAAACACGCTCATCCATTGGTCGAGCGCATCGGGCGACAGTGACAACGGTATCCCGTTTCCCGTCGTTAACCTCGCCGAAGCCGGCAGCCAGATTCATCGCGAGATCAAAAAGTTCATTAACGACTACGACGTCATTGTGATCGACTGCCCGCCGTCGATCACGGAAAAGGTTTCCGGCGTCGTGCTGCTGGCTGCCACGGTCGCTGTCATCCCTACTTCGTCGTCACCGGCCGATTACTGGTCGAGCGTCGGTCTCGTGAAACTGATCCAGCAAGCCCAGGTTATGAATGAAGACCTGCGCGCGGTGTTCCTTCTTAACAAGACTGAAGAGAAGCGCATGCTGACGCGAGAGCTGAAGCGTGCCATCGAAGAATTGGGCTTCCCACTGCTAAAGACGCAGATCCCGACGCGCGAGGCCTACAAGCAGGCGATGGCGCTAGGGCAGACTGTCCTGCAGATGAACGATCGTGGTGCACGCCTCGCCGCCACGGAGATCCGTGCATGCGCCGACGAAATCGCCGGCATGCTGCCCTGACTTTATGCGCATAAAGGAGGTAACCTCGAATCTGAAGTGCAACACCTACCGAGAGGTATTGTGTTGCGATGGGAACCTACAAGCACCTGAGTTGTGAAGAGCGCACGATGATCCAGCTGAGCCTTGCCCGCTGCTTGCATCCCGCACCGAGTTCGATCAGCCGCGAATTGCGCCGTAACAGCTGGCGTGCACCGGAACCAACTACGAAGCAGGGACCCCGGGCCGCCCGTTGCGCGCTAGTGGCTATCATGCGCCGTTAGCCCAGCAGCGCGCCAGTTGCCTGGCAGGCCCGGTGCAACAATCCGCCCGACTGGACTCGCAGGGGTCGCTACGGGCGAAGGTCGAACGATTGCTGCGTGAGCGGCACTCTCCCGAACAGATCGTGAGCATACTGCGAAACCTGAACCCCGATGAGCCGACCCTGCTGGCCGGTCACGTAACGATCTACACTGCGGGGTACGCCTTGCCGTGCGGCCAGTTGCGAGCGGAACTGATCACTTGTCCGCGACAGGCCCGCAAGAGCCAGCGGCCAGGGGCGCGGGGCAGCATCCATGATTGTCCGGCTGAGATCGACGAGCGGATCGTGTCCGGGCACTGGGAAGGCGACCTGATCAAGGTCGCGCATTATGCGCCTTCGGTCGCGAGGCTGGTCGAGCGCACCTCGCTGCACGTCACCCTCGGCAAGATAGAGAATACTACTGCCGACGCCGCCGTCACTTTGTTCGGCATGATCCTGAACCGCATCGACGCCCAGTGCCGTTTTTCCATAACCTATGATCAGGGACGGAAGATGGTCAGGCATGAGCAGCTCTGCGAGACCACCAACGGGCTGCTGTGCCAGTACATGCTCAAGGGTACGGATCTAGCCGTGTTTTCCCAGGCCGAGCTCGACGACATCGCCTGGCAGATGAACACCTGCCCGCGCAAGAGCTTGGACTGGACGTGTCCGGCCGAACTGTTCATGCCCGAATTGGTCGATGTTCGTCAGCATCATCATGACATCGTTGCCTTGGGGGATGCCCTTCGGGCGCAACAGGCTTCTGTTGCACTTCAACCTTGAAACCGTCGGACCTTGAATGAAACCCTCCCAATTTGCCAAAGGCTTCCAGGCGCGGCCCGATACCACTACTAGCGAAAAGCGGACGGCGCTCGATCGACTCAATGCGATCGACGGAATCGTGAAGTCGGAAATCCCGGCACCGACGAAATCGTCGAAGAAGGGCATCCCGGTCACGATCGTCGAAACGCCGCCGGCGGCACCGCTCAATGAATCGCCTCAGTATCATGCGTGGCGCATCGAGCACCGCTACCAGCCCGGTCAGATCATCGAGCTGTCGCTGAAGACGCTCAAGGCGAGTCCGTTCAATCCGCGACACTTCTATCTGAAGTCGTCGATCGCCGAACTCGCCATCAATCTCGCGAAGCAGGGGCAACAACAGGCGATCCACGTGATCCCCGACTATGAGCACCACGGCACCTTCTTCGTCAGCGACGGCTGCCGTCGGGTACGCGCGCTGAAGGAGGCGAACAAGGACTCGGTGAAGGCGATCGTGATCGACATCCCGATCGGCTTCGAGAGCTACAAACTTGGTTACGACCTGAACGTCCAACGCGATTCGCAAACCGTGTTCGACAACGCAGTGGTCTGGCGCCGTTTTCTGGAAGACAACCTCTTCCAGAGCCAGAAGGAATTGGCGGAGCACCTCGGCATCGACGAATCGACGATCGCAGTGGCCTTGTCGATCGGCAAGCTGCCCGAGGCAGTGATGCAGGAGATGGTCACGCGTACCGATCGCTTCGGCTCGAACATGGCCTACCAAGTCGGCCGTTATCACTCGGCGCGTGGCACCGATGCAACGCTGCGCTTGATCAACAAGATCCTGTCCGACGATCTCAGCACGCGGCAGGTGGCCGACATCGTGAAGGGTCGGGCAAGTCCGCAAGAAAACGCGAGATCGGCAGGGCGGCAGCGTTATGCCCAGCGTCATGAGATCAAGATGAACGGCTCGACGGTCGGCGACCTGAAGTCCTATGGCGACGATCGCCTTGAGCTGCGCCTGCGCGGCCTGTCACGAGAAAAGCGCGATGAGATCTTGCAACAACTCGAAAAGATGTTATTCAGTTGAGAGAACGACCAAGGCTCGGCGAGAGAACCCAGTCACAGCTAGTTCAAGACGCATGACAAGACACCCTGGAGGCCGGGTGTCTTTATTGATGGAGCAACTACTGCCACGACGCGGCAAGACAGACCCCAGGGAAAACCTGAAAAACAAGAGGACCGCGCTGGACTCGAAGCCCGTCTGATTCACGACCAGGGCAGGCACCCGGAGGATCTCCATAAGCGGCTCGGGGCGACCGTTTCTCCATGCTGATTCGGATGGCTCAAGCAATATCGAGACGGCAAGCTGGCTGTGCCGGCGCGGGAAACCGTACCACGCATATCGAGCGCAGAGCTATTGAACGTGACTGTAAGCGACTCGGCATGGCCGTCGTAGACGCCAGCAAAGATCGATGTCAAAGTGGTGTCCATCATTTTCGAAGTGATGGACACCACTTTGTTAGACACAGAGAAGCCTGGTAGTCGCAAAGGACGCCCGAACCATAGTCCTGAGTTCCGGCGTCGCATCGCAATCGCCGCGTGCGAGCCAGGTGTTTCAGTCGCCAAACTGGCCCGTGAGCATGGTCCGAGTGCGAAGCTGGCGTTCACCTGGCGGTACCGGTATCGTGCTAAGCAAAGGGCATCAGAGTCAACGCTGCTGCCAGTGACGGTCGTGAGCAATATGAGGCCGGAGGTCATCGCAGCGCCACTAATCAAACCGGAGATCGCAAAACCGGCCGTACCCGTTGGCACGATTGAAGTCCAGATCGGACGAGCGATGGTCAAGGTCGACGGCGTTGTCGACACCGATATGCTGCGAACCGTATTGGGGAGCCTGCGATCATGATCTCTTTGCCTACCGGTACACGTATCTGGCTTGCGGCGGGCGTCACCGATAGGCGTTTCGGATTCCAGGGACTGGCTGCGAAAGTACGACAGCGTTCGAAGAAAATCCGCTGGGTGGCCACCTATTTGTCTCCCGTGGGTGCCGCGGCGATCTCGTCAAGATGCTGTGGGCCACTGATGACGGGCTCTGGCTGCTTGCAAAGCGATGGGAGCGAGGTCGGTTTATCTGGCCGCAGGCCGACGGTGGCAAGATCCATCTGACGAGTGCTCAGTTGTCGATGTTGCTCGAGGGCATCGATTGGTGACAACCTCGGCGCACCGTCGTGCTCGCGATGTTGTAACCCGCGCGCAAGCGCTTATAAACATGCGACGCATGTCCGATCATGCGTCACTTCCTGAGACCGTTGCCGAGCTCCATGCCCTGGAGCTCGAGCAGCAGGCATCGGTCGAAGAACAACAAGCTTCACTCGAGAAAATGGTGCAGGAGCTGGCTGCGCGTGATCAGGAGATCGAACGCCTGAAGGCGCTGATCGACAAGCTCAAACGCATGCACTTCGGCCGCAAGCCCGAGCAACTCGATCGCCAGATCGAGAACCTCAAAACCCGGCTCGATGATCTGACAGCCGGGCGCGGCGCTGTCGATGTGCAGCATGCGAAGACGGGCAAGGACAAGCCCGCGAGCAGCAAGGAACCCGATCCGGTCTGCCCGAAGTGCGGCACTGAGATGCAGATGCTCGGTAAGGACGTGTCCGAGCAACTTGCCCGTGTCGCGGCAGCGTTCAAGGTGATCTGCACGATCCGGCGCAAGATGCTCTGC
>JAYFSB010000181.1:0-4796 GCA_040946865.1 Burkholderia sp. | reverse complement strand
CCATTTTCTCGAACGAGGCTTGTTGTTCTTCGATCGATGCCTGCTGCTCGAGCACCAGGGCATGGAGCTCGGCAACGATATCAGGAAGCGGCGCATGATCGGACATGCATCGCATGTTTATAAACCTTGCGCGCGGGTTACAACATCGCTAGCGCGACGGTGCGCCGAGGCTGTCGCCAATCGATGCCCTCGAGCAACATCGACAACTGAGCGCTCGTCAGATGGATCTTGCCACCGTCGGCCTGCAGCCAGATAAATCGACCTCGCTCCCATCGCTTTGCAAGCAGCCAGAGCCCGTCATCAGTGGCCCACAGCATCTTGACGAGATCGCCGCGGCACCCACGGAAGATGAATAGGTGGCCACCCAGCGGATTTTCTTCGAGCGCTGTCTGTACTTTCGCAGCCAGTCCCTGGAATCCGAAACGCATATCGGTGACGCCCGCCGCAAGCCAGATACGTGTACCGGTAAGGCAAAGAGATCATGATCGCAGGCTCTGCAATACGGTTCGCAGCATATCGGGGTCGACAACGCCATCGACCTTGACCACCGCTCGTTCAATCCGAACTTCAATCGCGCCACCGGTTTCGCGATCTCCAGTTTGATTGGTGGCGCTGCGATGGCATCCGGCCTCATATCGCTCACGACCGTCAATGGCAGCAGCGTTGCCTCTGACGCCCTTTGCTCGGCACGATACCGGTTCCGCCAGGTGAACGCCAGATTCGCATTCAGACCATGCTCGCGGGCCAGTTTAGCGACTGAAGCACCTGGCTCGCACACGGCGATTGCTATGCGACGCCAGAACTCAGGACTATGGTTCGGGCGTCCTTTGCGACTACCCAGCTTCTCTGTGTCTAACAAAGTGGTGTCCATCACTTCGAAAATGATGGACACCACTTTGGCGTCGATCGTTGCTGGTATCTACGACAGCCATGCTGAGCCGCTTACGGATCTCGCGCCGGTTGTGAGTGCCGACAGCGCATCGAGCAAGCGCGCGCGATGATACGACCAAGCGCCAGCCGATCGCTGGAAGGCGCTCGACGCCGACGTGAAGTTCACGGGCCGCAAGCTGATCAAGAACAAGGGCCTGCCGATCAGTGATCTCTACACCCATATCGTGATGCAGGACGACGTGCTCTCGCTCACGCCGGTGCGCTTCGGCATGGCTGGCGGCACCCTGAAGCTCAACCAGCTGTTCCCAACTGCGAAGATGATGCAATAGGCCTTCGGCGAGATCAACGGCGACGCCACGCTGGCGGTTACCTTGACGGACGAGGTCAATACGCTGGTCACCGACAGTGCGATCAGCCAGATGCTGATAGAGATGGTGGGATTCAATGTGGCCAACGTGGTCTACGAGAAGCTGTTCGACAATTGCGACGTGAAGATCAACTGCGCGACGAGGGCCTAGACCTGCAGATCCATCCGAAAACCAAGGGCTTCCACATGTTCTCGCTGCGTTCGCCGCGCTGATCCCTTTGATCGCGCCGAGCAACAACCGTGACGTGCCGTGCTCGGAGCTGTTCACGCAGCTCAATGCCTCGCCGCAGATGAAGAAGGCCGCGCCGCGGCGGGAGCTTGAAGCCCGCGCGAGGCTGGGGTCGTGCCGTACTTAGCTCGCGAGACGAGCCCGGCGATTGCCGGCCTTTTCCGTCGCTTCCCACAAGGTGAAATAGAGCCGAAGCCCAGGTCTACTACGCGATCTACTCCGCGCCGCATTCGAGGTGCTGCAATCCCGCCCTATTTCCATCCACCGACCTGGCGACGGCACTGAGTACAGTGCGTCACTGAGACCTGCTAAAATGATTAATTTTACGTCGATCTACCACACTTAACAGGCTGAGCTGTGCTTTCTACCGCCAACATCACGATGCAATTCGGGCCCAAGTCCCTGTTCGAGAACATCTCAGTCAAGTTTGGAGAGGGCAACCGCTACGGGCTGATCGGCGCGAACGGCTGCGGCAAGTCGACCTTCATGAAGATCCTCGGCGGTGACCTAGAGCCCGGCGGCGGCAATGTGGCGCTCGAGCCGAACATCCGCCTGGGCAAGCTGCGCCAGGACCAGTTCGCCTACGAGGACGTGCGCGTGCTCGACGTGGTGATACAGGGCCACGCAGAAATGTGGGCCACCATGACCGAGCGCGACACGATCTACGCGAACCCAGAAGCCACCGACGACGACTACATGCACGCGGCCGAGCTGGAGGCGAAGTTCGCCGAGTTCGGTGGCTACGACGCCGAGGCGCGCGCGGGTGCGCTGCTGCTGGGCATAGGCATCGACGAGAAGCTGCACAACGGCACTATGAGCGAAGTGGCCCCCGGCTGGAAGCTGCGCGTGCTGTTGGCGCAGGCGCTTTTCTCCAAGCCCGACGTGCTGCTGCTCGACGAGCCGACCAACAATCTCGACATCAACTCGATCCGTTGGCTAGAAGACACGCTCAATCAGTACAACTCGACGATGATCATCATCTCGCACGATCGTCACTTCCTGAACTCGGTCTGCACCCACATGGCCGACATGGACTTCGGTACGCTGAAGATCTGGCCGGGCAACTACGACGACTACATGCTCGCTTCGGCGCAGGCGCGCGAGCGCCAGGCCAACGCGAAAGCACGCGCCAAGGAGCGTGTGGCTGAATTGCAGGACTTCGTGCGCCGCTTCTCGGCGAACAAGTCCAAGGCGCGCCAGGCCACCAGCCGCGCCAAGCAGATCGACAAGATCAAAATCGAGGAATTCAAGCCCTCGTCGCGCCAGAACCCCTTTATCCGCTTCGAGTTCGAGAAGAAGCTGCACAACATCGCGGTGGTGGCGGAAGACGCGACCAAGAAGTACGAGCGCACCATCTTCAGTAACTTCAACCTGTTGGTGCAGCCGGGCGAGCGCATCGCCATCATCGGCGAGAACGGCGCGGGCAAGACCACGCTGCTGCGCGCACTGCTCGGCAATCTCGAGCTCGACCACGGCAGCGTCAAGTGGGCCGATAACGCGAACGTCGGCTATATGCCGCAGGACACCTACGAGGAGTTCCCAGACGACGTTACGCTGATGGACTGGATCGATGACTATCGCAAGGAAGGCGACGATGAGACCATGGTACGCGGCACGCTGGGCCGCCTGCTGTTCTCGGCCGACGACATCAAGAAGTCGGTGAAGGTGCTGTCAGGCGGCGAGAAGGGTCGCATGATCTGGGGCAAGCTGATGCTGGGCCGCCACAACGTGCTGCTGATGGACGAGCCGACCAACCACATGGACATGGAGTCGATCGAGTCGCTGCAGATCGCGCTCGAGCAGTTCGAGGGCACGCTAATCTTTGTCTCGCACGACCGCGAATTCGTCAGCGGCCTGGCCAACCGCATCATCGAGGTGCGCACCAACGGCATGCTGAATGACTTCGGCGGCAACTACGAGGACTTTCTGGCGACGGAGAAAAAGCTTGATACATAGGAAATTGAAGCCTCTATTGAATTTCGAGTGGGTGGTAAATTTCCCGATTTGTACGTGAGCGTACGGTAATCTTGCATAGCAAGTTGTTCGAGACGGCTTTGGGTATCAGTGATCCGTGGTTCGTGAACGGCATCGATTTCGACGCGACTCCGAAGCGGTTGACGGTCAACATCGATTTCGTTGCCGGCAGTCGCTTCCCGCATCCAGAGATCGCCGGCAACCATCCCGTGCACGACACCGTTGTCAAGCGCTACCGGCACTTGAACTTCTTTCAGCACGACTGCTTTCTCGACGTGCGCACGCCTCGCATCAAGCGTCCTGACGGCCGCATGGCGCTCGTCAATTCTGAGTGGGCCGGTAAAAGCTCAAGGGCTTCACGCTGCTGTTCGAGGCCATGGTGCTGATGCTCGCCAAGCAGGTATCATTCACCGCAATCGCCCGTACCGTCGGCGAGTCCTGGCATCGGGTGAATGCCATTTGCAAACGCTATGTCGAACTCGCGCTCGCCGAGATCGACCTGTCCGACATGACAAGCATTACCGTCGACGAAATGTCCTACCAGCGTGGACACAACTACCTGACGCTCGTGGCTGATGCGCTCGAACGCAAAGTCGTGTTCGTGACCGAAGGCAAGGATGCTGCGACGATCGAAGCGTTCGTCGCAAGCCTGGGGGAGAGCCCGAACAGATCACGTCGGTCAGCATTGACATGTCGCCCGCGTTCATCAAAGGCGTCGAGACGAACCTGCCGAGTGCTCGTATCACCTTCGACAAGTTCCACGTCATCGCTCATGCGGCGAAAGCCGTGGACCCAATGCGGCGAATCGAGCAGCGAACCGATCCGGAACTCAAGGGATTGCGATAGTCGATGCTGAAGGATCGCGACCGGCTGACCGCCCGCGCGTGATGCTATCGCGAGCAACTTCGGGAGATTCTCGATTGCAAGCAGATCAACGTCGTCAGCGAAATGCTCGGGCAGTGGTGCACAAACGTCATGCGCTCGAAGGTCGATCCAATGAAGGACGTCGCCCGCATGATCCGCAGTCATGTCGACGACATCGTCACCTGGAGCCAGACGCGTCAGACCAACGGCTTCCATAGAAGCCATCAATGGACTCTTCCAGGCCGTCAAGCGAAAGGCGCGCTGATACACCAATCTCACGACCATGCGCACCGTGTTGTTTCTGATCGCCGACAAGCTCGACTTCTCGAAGATCAATCCACATGTCCCGTAACCCACTCAAATTTCAAGAGAGCCACATTTATGACTGGCTTATGACTGGCCCAAACGCGCAGGCAAGCGATGCAAACACGAGATAGCTCTCGGCAAGCTTGTCATATCGAGTGGAGACGC
>JAYFSB010000180.1:0-4802 GCA_040946865.1 Burkholderia sp. | reverse complement strand
AGCGTTGGCTGTTTCATTTTCGTTTGCCTTGCTCGGGTCATATCCACCTATCTATAACGGCTGGACCACGGGGACGGCGAACTTGATCAGCATTGCCTTAAGGGCTTCGCGCTGTTGTTCGAGGTAATGGTGCTGATGCTCGCCCAGCAGATATCGTTCACCGCAGTCGTCCGTACCGTCGGGGAGTCCTGGCATCGGGTGCACGCCATTTGCAAACGCTATATCGAACTCGCGCTCGCCGAAATTGACCTGTCGGACATGACGAGCATTGCCGTCGACGAAACATCCTACCAGCGCGGACACAACTACCTGATGCTCGTGGCCAATGCGCTCGAACGCAAAGTCGTGTTCGTAACCGAAGGCACGGATGCTGCGACGATCGAAGCGTTCGTCGCACGCCTACGCGAGCATGGGGGAAAGCCCGAGCAGATCACGTCGGTCAGCATTGACATGTCGCCCGCGTTCACCAAAGGCGTCGGGACGAACCTGCCGAATGCTCGCATCACCTTCGACAAGTGCACGTCGTCACTCATGCGTCGAAAGCCGTGGATCCAATGCGGCGAATCGAGCAGCGAACCGATCCGGAACTCAAGGGAGTGCGATGGTCGCTGCTGAAGGATCGCGACTGGAGGACCGCCGCGCAACGCGCCGATCTCGATGCCCTGATCGTGAACGTCACGGCCAAGCGGATCGCCCGCGCGTGGCGCTATCGCGAGCAACTTCGGGAGATTCTCGATCGCAAGCAGATCACTGTCGTCAGCGACATGCTCGAGCAGTGGTGCACGAACGTCATGCGCTCGAAGGTCGATCCGATGAAGGACGTCGCCCGCATGATCCGCAGTCATGTCGACGGCATCGTCGCCTGGACCCAGCTGCGTCAGACCGACGGCTTCCTTGAAGCCATCAACGGGACCCTTCCAGAGAGGCGGCCAAGCGAAAGGCGAGCGGGGGATACACACCAACCTTACGACCATGTGCACTGTGCTATTTCTGATCGCCGACAAGCTCGACTTCTCGAAGATCAACCCACATGTCCATAACCCACTCAAATTTCAAGAGAGCCATATAATTCTCGCATAGATACCACTGGCCTCCCCCGATGTCCGCCTACCCATTCACCCTGCTGTTCTCTGCCGCCATCCTCGCGATGGTCGGCACCAAGCTCTGGCTTGCCACACGCCAGATCCGCTTCGTGGCCGCCCATCGCGGCGCGGTGCCCGCCAAGTTCCGCGACACCATCCCGTTCACGGCGCACCAGCGCGCCGCCGACTATACGGTCGCCCGCACCCGGCTGACCATGCTGCAGATCGTCGCCAGCGCGGTGCTGCTGATCGCCATGACGCTGTTAGGTGGCGCCGGCGCGCTCGATCACGCGCTGCGCGGCTGGCTCGGCAGCTACGGCCAGCAGATCCTGCTGATTGCGGCCGTGATGCTGATCACCAGCGCCGTCGAAATTCCCTTCGACTACGTGCGCCAGTTCGGCATCGAGGAGCGTTTCGGCTTCAACCGCATGACGCACAAGCTGTTCTTCGCCGACTTGGCCCGCAATACCGTGGTCGGTGCCCTGCTCGGCCTGCCGCTGCTGTTCATGGTGCTGTGGCTGATGAACCGCGCTGGCCCGCTCTGGTGGCTATGGACCTGGATCGTCTGGGTCGCCTTCCAGCTGCTGGTGCTGTGCCCGAGCTTAATCGCGCCGCTGTTCAACAAGTTCGAGTTGCTCGGCGACGAGGCGATGCGCGCACGCATCGAGGGCCTGATGAAGCGCTACGGCTTCACGGCCAAGGGCCTGTTCATGATGGACGGCAGCCACTGCTCCGCGTACGGCAACACCTACTTCACCGGCTTTGGTGCCGCCAAGCGCATCGTGTTCTTCAACACGCTGCTGGCGCGCCTGTCCGGCAGCGAGATCGAGGCGGTGCTGGCCCTGCTGGGCTGGCTCGCCGGGGGAACCGCGCCTGGTTCTACTGGGCAAGGGGGCACCTTGCCCTCGATGGCGGGCAGCAACGTGGGCCTGGCGCTGACGCTGTTCTTCCTAGCGGTCCCGGTGTTCCTATTCTTCGTCACGACGCTGAGCAGTATGAGCTCGCGCAAGCACGAATTCGAGGCCGATGCCTTCGCGGCCAGCCAGACCGACCAGCAGGACCTCGTCAACGTGCTCGTGAAGCTCTACGAGGACAACGCCTCGCCGCTGACGCCCGACCCTGTCTATACCGTCGTCTACTACTCGCATCTGCCCGCCTCGCAGCGGATCGACCGACTGCTGCGCCCGGCATGACACGCGGCCGTCAGCAAACATCGGCTCGGCCGGCCAAGGGCGGCACCGAGCGCCTGAGCGGCCTCGTGATCGCCGCGCACGGCCGTCATTATCTGGTCACGCCGGCCGACGGCGGGCCGATGCTGCAGTGCTTCCCGCGCGGCAAGAAGAGCGAGGTAGCGGTGGGCGACTGGGTCGTCTATGAGCGCAGCTCGGCCGACCAGGGCGTGATCGTCGAGATCGAGACGCGCCGCAACCTGCTCTATCGCTCAGATCAGTTCAAGTCCAACCTGTTCGCCGCCAACCTCGACCAGTTGCTGATCGTGCTGGCCACTGAGCCGTACTTCAGCGAGGACTTGCTCGGGCGCACGCTAATCGCGGCCGAGGCGAACGAGCTCAAGCCGATCGTGGTGCTCAACAAGATCGACGTCGAGGCCGCGCTGCCGGTGGTACGCAAGCGGCTCGCGCCGTATCGCGAGCTCGGCTACGACGTGATCGAGCTGTCGGTGAAGGGCGCGCCCGAAGCGACACTCGAGCAGCTGATACCACGCCTGACCGGCCATTCGACGATCATGCTTGGCCAGTCGGGGATGGGTAAGTCGACCCTGGTGAATCTGATCGTGCCCGAGGCCGCGGCCGCCACACGCGAGATCTCGGCGGCGCTGAACAGCGGCCGTCATACCACCACCTTCACGCGGCTCTACCCGCTTGCCGACGGCGGTGCCCTGATCGATTCGCCTGGCTTCCAGGAGTTCGGGCTCTATCACCTGACCGAAGGCCAGCTCGAGCGCGCCTTCCCGGAATTTCGGCCACTGCTGGTCGATTGTCGCTTCTACAACTGCCATCACTTGCACGAGCCGGGCTGCGCGATCCTGGCGGCCGTCGAGGACGGGTGGATCGCGAAATCGCGGCACGCGCTGTATGCACAGCTGATCCACGAAGCCAGCCAGATCGTGCGCTGAAGGCGCGCGCTGCCTGCCCAGCTCGGCCGATGCGCTTCACCGCCCCCGATCTTGCCACCACCCATCACTGGGTCAATGTGCTGAACGCAGCTGGGATCGGCTGCGTTCAGCACAATCGCTTCGCGACCGGCGCGCTGGGCAGGCTTGCCGCCCGATCAGTGCGCGCCCGAGATCTAGCTGCGGATTTCGGTGATGGTGATCAGCCGTTTCGGCGAACGTGATCAGTGTGGAAGATGGTGTGGCTCGGTCAATAGCTTATAAGGGCTCTCTTGAAAAATAAGTGGGTTACACGACATGTGGGTTGATCTTCGAAAAGTCGAGCTTGCCGGCGATCAGAAACAGTACGGTGCGCATGGTCGTGAGGTTGGTGTATCCGCGCGCCTTTCGCTTGGCAGCCTGGAAGAGTCCGTTGATGGCTTCCAGGAAGCAGTTGGTCTGACGCGTCTGGGTCTAGGCAACGATGCCGTCGAAATGACTGCGGATCATGCGGGCGAGGTCCTTCATCGGATCGACCTTCGAGCGCATGACGTTCGCGCACCACTGCTCGAGCATGTCGCTGACGACGTTGATCTGCTTGCGATCGAGAATCTCCCGAAGTTGCTCGCGATAGCGCCACGCGCGGGCGATCCCGGGCGATCCGCTTGGTCGTGATGCACGATCAGGGCATCGAGATCGGCGCGTTGCGCGGCGGTCAGCCGGTCGCGATCCTTCAGCAGCGGCCATCGCAATCCCTTGAGTTCCGGATCGGTTCGCTGCTCGATTCGCCGCATTGGGGCCACGGCTTTCGACGCATGAGCGATGGCGTGGAACTTGTCGAAGGCGATACGAGCATTCGGCAGGTTCGTCTCGACGCCTTTGATGAACGCGGGTGACATATCAATGCTGACCGACGTGATCTGCTCGGACTCTCTCCCATGCCCGCGCAGACTCGCGACGAACGCTTCGATCGTCGTAGCATTCTTGCCTTCGGTCATGACACGACTTTGCGTTTGAGCGCATCAACCACGAGCGTCAGGTAGTTGTGTCCGCGCTGATAAGACGTTTCATCGACGGCAATGCTCGTTATGTTGGACAGGTCGATCTTGGCAAGCGCCACGCGGCCGTCAGGCAGCTTGATGCGAGGCGTGCGGACTTCGAGAAAGCAGTCGTGCTGGAAGAAGTTCAAGTGCCGGTAGCGGCTTGACAACGGTATCGTGCACGGGATGGTTGCCGGCGATCTCTGAATGCGAGAAGTGACTGCCGGCAACGAAATCGATGCCGTTCACGAATCACGGATCGCTGATACCCAAAGCCGTCTCGAACAACTTGCTATGCATGACTATCGTCGCTCACGTGAAAATCGGACAATTTACCATCCACTCGAAATTCAACAGAAGCAAATTTGAGCATCGTTGCCGCATCCGGCACCGCTTCACGGCCCAAGTCGATGCCCACCCCGAAGCGGCGCAGGCTCGCGCTGTCGTACAGCGCTTCCTCGCAGGCAAGGTCGGCCAGATTGAACCAGTGCTGATGAAATGAATCCGCAGCATGCGCTCCAGGCCAATCGGCGGGCGTCCGTTGCCACGTTTCGGGTAGTACGGCTCGAT
>JAYFSB010000179.1:0-4806 GCA_040946865.1 Burkholderia sp. | reverse complement strand
CCCCCCCCCCCCCCCCCCCCCCCCCCCCCCCCCCCCCCCCCCCCCCCCCCCCCCCCCCCCCCCCCCCCCCGCGGCCGTTGCTGGAGCGAGGTGGAGCGCTTCGGCGTGGAGGGCGGCTGGCAAGCGCTGCCGGCCGAGGACGGGGTGCCGGTCGACGAGCGCTTTGCTGTTTACTGGCGCGGCGAGCGCATGGGCGAGGTCGAGTGGACCGTGCAGGGAGAGCACAACCGGCAGAACGCGCCGCATGGAGATCCGCGGTAGCGTCGACGGCGTGACCGTCTACGACGATTTTGCCCATCACCCGACCGCGATCGAAACCACCATCGCCGGCCTGCGCGCGCGAGTCGGCCGCGAGCACACGCGGATCCTGGCCGCGCTCGAGCCGCGCTCGACCACCATGAAGCTCGGCACCATGAAGACGCAGCTGCCGGGCAACCTGGCCGATGCTGACCTGGTATTCGGTTATGGTGCCGCCTCCGGGCTCGACGGCGCTGAGCTGGAGCCTGGCCGACGCGCTGCTGCCGCTCGGTGCGCGCGCCCAGGCCTTCGACGATCTCAACGCGCTGATCAAGGCCGTCACGGCCGCCGCGCGCCAGGGAAGCAGCGCGTTGATCCTGTACCTGCATGGCTTCCGGTCTTCGTCGCAGAGTTGTTCAAGTCGCGCAAGCATGGTCGGCGCGCTGCGCGTGAACGCAGTCACGCGCCAGAAACGCTACTATCTGATCGCCGCAACGGGCGACGAGGTGCTGGACTATCGCGAGATGCTCGCGCACTACCGAGTGCCAGGACCCGCGTAATCGACGGCGGTGACCACGGCATCAGCAAATTTGCCGACTATACCGACGAGGTGCTCGCCTTCGCGACGCTGAGCGGCCGCGCTGAACCGGGCCGGGGCGGACCGGCCAGACGAATGAATTCAATCCCAAGCTGGACGAGGCGCTGCGTGACGGTACCGGACAGTCTCAATGAGAGTCAGACGAGTGAACGTTTTTTTCGAGGAGTCGGGCAGTTTCAAGGCAGGCAGCGTGCTGTCGCGCCAGGGCGACGCGTTTCAGATCGAGTTGCCGGGCGGGCGGCGCGCCAAGGTGCGCGCCAAGGATGTGCTGATCGAATTCGACAAGCCCGCTGCCGGTGAGCTGATGCAGCAGGCCGACGCGGCCGCGCAGGAGATCGATCTCGATTTCCTGTGGGAATGCGCGCCGCAGGAGGAATTCGCCTACGGTGTGCTGGCCGACGAATACTTCGGCAGCAGCTACGGCCCAGTCGAGCGCGCGGCGCTGGTACTGCGCATGCACGGCTCGCCGGTCTACTTTCGCCGCAAGGGGCGCGGCCAGTACCAGCGCGCACCGGAGGAACAGCTGAAGATGGTGCTCGCCTCGCTGGAACGCAAGCGCCAGCAGGCCCTGGTGCAGGTTGGCTACGAGGACGAGCTGAAGGCCGGCAAGCTGCCAGCCGCGTTTGAGGGCAAGGCGCTCGCCCTGCTCACGCGCCCGGACAAGAACTCCATCGAGTACAAGGCGCTCGCCGCGGCGGCGATCGCGCTGGGCGTCTCGCAGGCGCGGCTGATGCTCGATTGCGGCGGCATCGCCTCGCCGCGCGCGCTGCACGAGGCACGCTTCCTGGCCGAGCATTTCCCGCACGGCACGGGTTTCCCGCCCGTCACGGTGGGCCCGCTGCCCGAGGACCTGGCGCGCGCCAAGGTCGATGCCTTCTCGATCGACGACGTGACCACCACCGAGATCGACGATGCCTTCTCGGTCAAGCACCTGCCCAAGAACCACGTGCGGATCGGCGTGCACATCGCGGTCCCGGCGCTGGGCATCACGCGTGGCGACGAAATCGACGCGATCGCGCGCGCGCGGTTGTCGACCGTCTACATGCCCGGCGACAAGATCACCATGCTGCCCGACAACGTGGTCGAGGTATTCACGCTGAAGGAGGGCGACTTCCGGCCCGCGCTGTCGCTTTACATCATCCTCGACCGCGACACGCAGGACATCGTGGCCAACGAGACGTGCGCGGAATACGTGTTCGTGAAGAGCAACCTGCGCCACAACACGCTCGACGAGCTGGTCACCGAGGAAACGTTGGCGGCCGGCAGCGGCGACTACCCGCACAAGGACGACATCGCTGTGCTCTGGCCGCTGGCCCAGACGCTATTCGAGAAGCGCCAGGTGGCACGCGCCGGCTACGGCCTCAAGCGTGAGGTACAGCGCAATACCGACTACAACTTTTACGTCGATGGCGAGCACGTCTCAATCACGCCGCGCCGGCGCGGCTCGCCGCTCGACCTGATCGTCTCCGAGCTGGCGATCCTCTCGAACTCGACCTGGGGTGCCTTCCTGCACGACCACACGGTACCGGGCATCTACCGCTCGCAGTGCGCGCTTGGCGTGCCGACCGGGCCCAAGCGTACCCGCATGCAGACCTCAGCAGCGCCGCATGAGGGACTAGGCGTGGCCCAGTACGCGTGGAGCACCTCGCCGCTGCGCCGTTATGTCGACCTGGTCAACCAGTGGCAGCTGCTGGCCTGCGTGCAGCACGGCGTGACTGCCAAGCTGACCGCGCCCTTCAAGCCCAAGGATGCCGATCTCTACGCGGTGGTGCAGGGCTTCGACGATACCTACACGGCTTATGCCGATCACCAGCGCCGCATGGAGTATTTCTGGTGCCTGCGCTGGCTGCGCCAGGAAAACCGCTGCCAGGTGGTCGCCGCGGTGGTCAAGGGCGATCTGGTGCGGCTCGAGGAAGTGCCGCTGCTGCTGCATGTGCCAGGGCTCGGCGTGCATGCGCGCGGCACGCGCGTGCTGCTCGACGTGATGTCGATCGACGAGCTGACCATCGAGGCCTCGGTACGGCTGCTCAACGTGCTGGACGCGCCGACCGTATCGGGCGGCGACGGAGCCAACGAGGAAGCGGTGGGCGAGACCCTCGCCGACGAGGCCGATGGCGAGGCAGCTGCCCAGGCACCGTGCGACGGTGAGGAGAGCCCGAAATGAGCGAGGCGCGCTATGCGGTATTCGGTAATCCCGTGGCACACAGCAAGTCGCCCTTCATCCACGCGCGCTTCGCCGAGCAGACCGGCCAGGCGATCGACTACACGCCCCGGCTCACGCCGCTCGACTGCTTCGCGGCAGCGGTGCGAGAGTTCATCGCCGTGGGCGGGTGTGGCGCGAACGTCACCGTGCCATTCAAGCTCGAGGCGCATGCGCTGGCCGACACGCTCTCGCCGCGTGCGGCGGCGGCCGGTGCCATCAACACGCTGCGCTTCGAGGCCGACGGCCGGATCCACGGCGACAACACCGACGGCGTCGGCCTGGTGCGCGACATCGAGCAGAACCTCGACGTCTCGCTGGCCAGCGCGCGCATCCTGCTGCTCGGCGCGGGCGGCGCGGCGCGTGGCGTGGTGCTGCCGATACTCGATCGTGGCCCGCTCGCGATCAGCATCGTCAATCGCACCGCCAGTAAGGCCGAGGAGCTGGTCGGCCAGTTCATGCAGGCCGCGCACGATGCCGGCTGCGCGCTGGCCGGCGGCGGCGCGGCGATTATCAAACGACGTCCCTACGACGTGATCGTCAACGCGACCGCCGGCAGCCTCGACGCGGCGTTGCCAGAGTGCGACCCGGCTGCGTTCGGCACCGGCACGCTGGCCTATGACATGATGTATGGCGCTCAGCCGACGGTGTTCATGCGCTATGCCGAGTCGCTGGGCGCGCGTGCCGCCGACGGGCTCGGCATGCTGGTCGAGCAGGCGGTCGAATCCTTCCACCTATGGCGTGGTGTGCGGCCCGACGGCACGCCTGTGCTGGTGGCCCTGCGCGATGCGCTGGCCGCCGCGGCCTAAGCGGAGCGCCGGCATGTCCGCCGGCCATCACGCATGGTGATCCCGCTCGGCACCGGCAAGGCACGCCCCGGTCCCCAGGCGCAGCAGCGCGGCCTGGCGCGCTGGGCCGCCTATGCGGCGCGGCCATGCTGGCCGGTGCCTGACTGATCACCCAGCTCTACTACTTCACGCAGATCGCGTTCTGGAGCGTGCTCGATCCAAGCTCGGCTGCCTTCATGCGTGCCGATGCCTGGAGTCTCAAGGGCGAGATGCCGCCCGTCACGATCCAGCATCAGTGGGTGCTCTACGAGCAGATCTCGCGCAATCTCAAGCGCGCCGTGAGCGCCTCCGAGGACGCCGATTTCGCCAGCAACAACGGCTATGAGGTTGACGCGATCCTACAGGCCTGGGAGAGAAACCGCGCGCGCAGACGCATCGTCGCCGTCGGCTCGACCATCTCCCAGCAGCTCGCGCGCAATCTGTTCCTGTTGAGCCAGAATAGCTACCTGCGCAAGGGGCAGAAGCTGATCATCACCTGGATGCTCGAGACCCTGCCGACAAGGAGCGGTTCTTCGAAATCTACCTGAACTCGGTCGAGTTCGGGCGCGGCGTCTATGGTGCCGAGGCCACCGCGCGCTATTACTCCGGGTGCCGGCGAGCCAGCTCACCGCCTGGCAGGCCACGCGGCTCGCGGTGATGCTGTTCAACCCGAAGTTCTTCGACACGCATCGCAATTAGGACGCCCGAACCATAGTTCTGAGTTCCGGGGTCGCATAGCAATCGCTCGCATGCGAGCCAGGTGTTTTAGGGCAATGCTGATCAAGTGCCTGCATTCGTGATGTCGTCAAGCCTGCGAAGCGAATCGATCATGAACCAAGTTGTCCTGGTTTGTTGTCGGTCGTCCTAGGTGCCATTCAGATGGTCGGCGGGCCCCAGGCCTGGTTCTCGCTCATTACGGACGCACCTGTGCCATCAAGCGTGCG
>JAYFSB010000178.1:0-4806 GCA_040946865.1 Burkholderia sp. | reverse complement strand
ACTTCGTTCATGATCGATTCGCTTCGCAGGCTTGACGACATCACGAATGCAGACACTTGATCAGCATTGCCTTAACTCTTATGAAATTCCGCCGTCCCAACCTTCAACTACGAATTGGACACCGCCCTTGGCAAGGGCAAAGCGTTACTGGCCGAACATCTCGAGACGACGCGGCACGGCGACAAGCTGGCACAGGCGCTGGAATATCTCGGCAAACATTGGCCGGAGCGAAGGTGAGCCTGAATCTGTACTCGCTGATTGAGACATGCAAGGCGAACAACGTCGACGTCTATCAGTACCTCATCGACCTGTTCAAGGCGCTGCCGCTCTCGCAAACCAAAGACCTGATCGTTAGCCGATCGGCCGTCGCGGCGTAAGGGGAGGCACGGATCGCTTACCACTGGATGTGAATACTGGTTATCGATCATCAGCAGCATGGTCAGTCTCCGTTCAGAAGTCGCTGTCGAGGCCGTCCTGCACCTGTTCCGCCGCACGCAGCACGGCGCGCGCCTTGTTCTCGGTTTCCTGCCATTCAGATTCGGGCACCGAGTCGGCCACCACGCCGGCCGCCGCCTGCACGTAGAGGTTGCTGTTGTGGATCAGGCCTGTGCGGATCGCGATGGCCAGATCCATTTCGCCCGAGAACGACAGGTAGCCGACCGCACCGCCGTACAGGCCGCGCTTGACCGGCTCGAGCTTGTCAATCAGCTCCATGGCGCGCACTTTGGGCGCACCCGACAGTGTGCCGGCCGGGAAGGTGGCGCGCAGCACGTCGTAGTTGGTCATGTCGGGCTTGAGTTTGCCTTCCACCGAGCTGACGATGTGCTGCACATGCGAGTACTTTTCGATCACCATCTTGTCGGTCACGGCGACCGAGCCGGTGGTGGCGATGCGGCCAACGTCGTTGCGCGCCAGGTCGATCAGCATCACGTGCTCGGCGGTTTCCTTCGGGTCGTTGAGCAGCTCGGTGGCGAGCGCGGCGTCGCGCTCCGGGGTATTGCCGCGCGTACGCGTGCCAGCCAGTGGGCGGATCGTGACAATTTGGTCCTCGCCGCGTTTTTCCTGGCGCACCAGTATCTCGGGCGAAGCCCCCACCACGTGGAATTCGCCGAAGTTGTAGTAGTACATGTACGGCGAGGGGTTCAACGAACGCAGCGCGCGGTACAGCGAGAGGGGATCGTCGAGATAGGGCTTGATCATGCGCTGGCCGACCTGGATCTGCATCAGCTCGCCCTCGGCGATGTATTCCTTGGCCTTGAGCACGACGGCCAGGTAGTCGTCCTTCTTGAATTCGCGGAAGGTCTCGGTGCGTACGCTCGGCGAGGTCACAGGCGGCTGCACCGTCGAATGCAAGCGTTGCTTGAGCTCCCGCAGGCGCTGCTTGGCGCGCGGGTAGGCCTCGTGGTGCGACGGGTCGGCGTAGATGATCAGGTAGAGCTTGCCGGCCAGATTGTCGATCACGGCGACTTCCTCGCTCAGTAGCAACTGGATGTCGGGCAGGTTCAGGTCATCGGGCGGTGCCGTGTCGGCCAGCTTCCTCTCGAAGTAGCGCACCGCGTCGTAGCCGAAGTAGCCGTTCAGGCCGCCGCAGAAGCGCGGCAGGCCGGGGCGCTGGGCCACCTTGAAGCGTGCCTGGAACTGCTCGATGAAGGTGAACGGGTCGCCCTCGTGCGTCTCCACCACCTGTCCGTCGGTGACCACCTCGGAGACGCTCTTGCGCGTGCGTACCAGGGTGCTGGCAGGCAGACCGATGAACGAGTAGCGGCCGAAGCGTTCGCCGCCGATCACCGATTCGAGCAGGAAGGAATTGGTGCCGCCGCGCTCGGACTGGGCCAGCTTCAGGTACAGCGAGAGCGGAGTTTCGAGATCGGCCAGCGCTTCCGCGATTAGCGGAATGCGGTTGTAGCCTTGATTCGCGAGCAATTGGAATTCGAGTTCAGTCATGTTCCGGTCCTGTGGGAACGAGCGGCAGGGCATGCCGGGAGAATCGCGGTCGCTGCGCTGCGGGCCAGGGGCGCGGTGCGGTCAGGGCCAAACCGGCTTGCACCATCATCGTGCGAGCGACCGATGCGCGTTCCCAGCACCCGGACGCAAGGTGTTCGGGGCGAGGGTAAGACATGAACAATCGAATGACGAGGCGCGAATCGCGCAACAAAACAAAAAACGGATGCCGAAGACAGGCCCCGGCGAACCTCAGGAGCGGAGGTTATCGCGACCAGCGACGCCAGGGCCAGGCTCCCCGGTCGATGTTACTCAGACGCCCGTTTTTTTTTTCAGAAACATGCGGATGGAAGAATAAATCAGAGGGTTCGCTCGACGGCGTTGTGCGCGGTAATGACCTGTGCGGCCACGAACAGGGAGTCGACTATACCATCCGAATTTATCGTTTGGATAGCTTTGCCGTGGTTGTAGCCATAGGGCACCGTCAGCGTCGCTAGGCCCGCCGCGCGGCCCGCTAGCGCGTCGTTTTCCGAGTCACCGATCGCCACCGCCAGCGCCGCTTCAACACCCAGCCGCTGGCAGGCGGCCAGCATCGGCAGCGGATCGGGCTTCTTGCGCGGCAGGCTGTCGCCACCGAGCACCATGCCGAAATAGCCGTCGAGCCGGTACTGCGCGAGCAGTTCGAGCGCGAAGTGATGCGGCTTGTTGGTGACGCAGGCCAGCGCCAGGTCGGCCTCGCGCATCGCGGCCAGGCCGGCTTCGACGTTGGGGTAGAGCCGCGTGTGGCGGCCGTTGATGGCGGCGTACTCGGCCCGGTAAATCGCCAGCGCCTCGTCGAAGCACGCCTTCGCGTCGGTTTCGGCCAAGCGCGGCTTGAGCATCTGGACGATCAGGTGCTCCGAGCCCTTGCCGACGTAGTGCATGACTTCGTCGCGTTGCGTGCCGGGCGCGCCGATCCGCGCCAGCATCGCGTTGAGGGCGACCGTGAAATCGTCGACGGTATCGATCATGGTGCCGTCGAGGTCGATCAGGACGGCAGCCAGCCGCGGCGAGGCGAAACGGATCGCGGTGCTCATCGCGCCTCAGTCCTTCGCGACGCCGGCCAGAGCCGTGCGCATCTCGTCGATCACCGCCTTGTAGTCAGGCTTGCCGAAGATCGCCGAGCCGGCCACAAAGGTGTCCGCGCCGGCCGCCGCGATCTCGGCGATGTTGTTGACCTTCACGCCGCCGTCTACTTCCAGGTGGATCTCGCGGCCGGTGCGTTCGCGATAGGCGTCGATCTTCGTGCGCGCCTCGCGGATCTTGCGCAGTGCCTCGGGAATGAAGGACTGGCCGCCGAAGCCCGGGTTCACCGACATGATCAGGATCAGGTCGAGGCGGTCCATCACATGGTCGAGGTAGTGCAGCGGCGTGGCCGGGTTGAACACCAGGCCGGCCTTGCAGCCGTGGTCCCTGATCAGCGACAGGGTGCGGTCGATGTGGTCCGAACCTTCCGGGTGAAAGCTGACCACATTGGCACCGGCCTTGGCGAAAGCAGGGACGATCCGGTCGACCGGGCGCACCATCAGGTGCACGTCGATCGGCACCTGCACGTGCGGGCGGATCGTCTCGCAGACCAGCGGGCCGATCGTCAGGTTCGGGACGTAATGATTGTCCATCACGTCGAAGTGGATCCAGTCGGCACCGGCGGCGACCACGTTGCGGACTTCCTCGCCGAGACGGGCGAAGTCGGCCGACAAGATGCTGGGGGTGATACGAAATTGCGTCATTGCGGTAGGGGGACGTGCTTATTTATACAAAAGCGTCATTCTACCGCCACGGACGGCCTCGGCAGGCCGCGCGGTTGCGGGTGAGGGCCACATCAAGCAGAATGCCGAACCAGTGTGGGTCGCCCAGGCGGCGGCCCGCGCGGTGCCGGCTCGTGGGAGCCGGTCGACCTTCGAAGCGGGATTGCCATGAGCCACCTCTTTGTACCGGATCCGGTTGTTTAGACACGATTTTGCGATCAGGCGGCAAGTGGCAAGAGCGCTGTCTGAGGGGCTTCGATGGGGGACTTGAAACGCGACGGCGGCAGTACGAACTGCTGCCCCTATTGAATTTCAAGTGGGTGATAAATTGCCCGATTTGCACGTGAGCGACGGTAGTCATGCATAGCAAGTTGTTCGAGACGGCTTTAGGTATCAGCGATTCGTGGTTCGTGAACGGCATCGATTTCGTTGCTGGCAGGCGCTTCCCGTATCCAGAGATCGCCGGCGGCCATCCCTTGCACGACACCGTTGTCAAGCGCTACCGGTACTTGAACTTCTTCCAGCACGACTGCTTTCTCGAAGTGTGGACGCCTTCGCATCAAGCTGCCTGACGGCCGCGTGGCGCTTGTCGAGCCCGAGTGGGCCGGCAAAGCTCAAGGGTTTCACGCTGCTGTTCGAGGCAATGGTGCTGATGCTCGCCCAGCAGATGTCGTTCACCGCAGTCGCCCATACCGTCGGCAAGTCATGGCATCGGGTGAACGCTATTTGCGGATCTCTTGAAAAAAGAGTGGGTTACGGGACATGTGGGTTGATCTTCGAAAAGTCGAGATTGCCGGCGATCAGAAACAGCCTGGTGCGCATGGTCGTGAGGTTAGTGTATCTGCGCGCTTTTCGCTTGGCGGCCTGGAAGAGTCTGTTGATGGCTTCCAGGAAGCCGTTGATCTGATTGCGATCGAGATTTCCCGAAGTTGCTCGCGATAGCGCCACGCGCGGGCGGGCCGCTTGGTCGTGACGTTCATGATCAGGGCATCGAGATCGGCGCGTTGCGCGGCGGTCAGCCGGTCGCGATCGCTTCAGCAGCGACCATCGCAATCCCTTGAGGTTCCGGATCGGTTCG
>JAYFSB010000177.1:0-4826 GCA_040946865.1 Burkholderia sp. | reverse complement strand
CGCCGCAGGTGCCGTTCGCCGATTACAAGGTGATCCGCCGCAACGGCAGCGTGGTGGCGTTCGAGCCGTCGAAAATCGCGATCGCCGTGACCAAGGCCTTTCTCGCGGTCAACGGTGGCCAGGGTGCCGCGTCGACTCGGGTGCGCAAGCTCGTCGAGCAACTGACGCAGAGTGTCGTGGGGGCGCTGCTGCGCAGCCGCCCGAACGGCGGCACCTTCCATATCGAGGACATTCAGGACCAGGTCGAGCTCGCCCTGATGCGCGGAGGCGAGCACAACGTCGCGCGCGCCTATGTGCTATACCGCGAGAAGCGTCACCTCGAGCGCGCTCATAGCGCCGCGCCGGTCGAGGTGCCGACCGGCACCTCGGGTCTGACCGTGACCGACAAGGGCGTGAGCCGCCCGCTCGACATGAAGGCGCTGCACGACGGCCTGGTCGCCGCCGCCTGCGAGGGCCTTGGCAGCGCCGTCAATCCCGACCCGATCGTCGCCGAGACGGTGAAGAACCTGTACGACGGTGTGCCGCTGAGCCAGGTCTACGACTCGGCGATCCTGGCCGCGCGGACCATGATCGAGAAGGATCCGGCCTACAGCCAGGTGACGGCACGCATCCTGCTGCACACGATCCGCCGTGAGATCCTCGGCGAGGAAGTCGCGCAAGGCGAGATGCAGGCACGCTACGCGGAATACTTCCCGCAGTTCCTCAAGCGCGGCGTCGAGGCCGAGCTGCTCGACGACAAGCTGCTGCAGTTCGACCTGGTGCGCCTGGGCGATGCGCTCGACGCTAACCGCGACCTGCAGTTCGGCTACCTCGGCCTGCAGACGCTGTATGACCGCTACTTCCTGCACGTCGACGGCACTCGCATCGAGATGCCGCAGGCGTTCTACATGCGCGTGGCGATGGGCCTCGCACTCAACGAGATCGACCGCGAAGCGCGCGCGATCGAGTTTTACAATGTACTGTCGAGCTTCGACTTCATGAGCTCGACGCCGACTCTGTTCAACTCGGGCACGCGCCGCGCGCAGCTCTCGTCTTGCTACCTGACCACGGTCGCCGACGACCTGGATGGCATTTATGAAGCGCTGAAGGAAAACGCGCTGCTCTCGAAATTCGCGGGCGGCCTGGGCAACGACTGGACGCGCGTGCGCGCGCTGGGCTCGCATATCAAGGGCACAAACGGCAAGTCACAGGGCGTGGTGCCGTTCCTGAAAGTGGTCAACGACACGGCGGTGGCCGTGAACCAGGGCGGCAAGCGCAAGGGTGCAGTCTGCGCGTACCTCGAATCCTGGCACCTCGACATCGAGGAATTCCTCGAGCTGCGCAAGAACACCGGGGACGACCGCCGCCGCACACACGACATGAACACGGCAAACTGGATTCCCGACCTGTTCATGAAGCGCGTCATGGAAGGCGGCGACTGGACGCTGTTCTCGCCATCGACCTGCCCGGACCTACACGGCAAGTTCGGCACCAAGTTCGAAGCGGCCTACCTCGACTACGAGGAGAAGGTGACGCGCGGTGAGCTGAAGCTGTTCAAGAAGATCCCGGCGGCGCAGCTCTGGCGCAAGATGCTCGGCATGCTGTTCGAGACGGGTCATCCGTGGATCACGTTCAAGGATCCCTGCAATATCCGTTCCCCGCAGCAGCACGTCGGCGTGGTCCACTCGTCGAACCTCTGCACAGAAATCACGCTGAACACCAGCGACTCGGAAATTGCGGTCTGCAACCTGGGCTCGGTCAACCTGGTCGCCCACCTCGCCAAGCAGGCGGACGGTAGCTACGCGCTCGACCACGACAAGCTCAAGCGTACCGTTAGTGTGTCGATGCGCATGCTCGACAACGTCATCGACATTAATTACTACGCGGTCGCCAAGGCGCGTAACTCAAACCTCAAGCACCGTCCGGTCGGACTGGGAATCATGGGCTTCCAGGACTGCCTACACCTGCTGCGCACGCCGTTCTCGTCAGACGCGGCGGTTCAGTTCTCCGATCGCTCGATGGAAGCGGTCTGCTACTACGCCTACTGGGCGTCGACCGAGCTGGCCGAGGAACGCGGCCGCTACTCGAGCTACAACGGCTCGCTGTGGGATCGCGGCATCCTCCCTCAGGATACCCTGAAGCTGCTGGAAGAGGCGCGCGGCGGCTACGTCGAGGTCGACATGGGCGAATCGCTCGACTGGACTTCACTCCGCGGCCGGATCTCGGTCCACGGCATGCGCAACTCGAACTGCATCGCGATCGCGCCGACGGCCACCATCTCGAACATCATCGGCGTCTCGCCCTGCATTGAGCCGGCCTTCCAGAACCTGTTCGTGAAGTCGAACCTGTCGGGCGAGTTCACGGTGGTCAACGAGTACCTGGTGCGCGACCTGAAGGAACGCGGTCTGTGGGACGAAGTGATGGTCGCCGACCTAAAGTATTTCGACGGCATGCTTTCGCGTATCGACCGGATCCCGGCCGACCTGCGCGCGATCTACGCGACCGCCTTCGAGATCGACCCGAAGTGGCTGATCGAGGCGGCTTCGCGTCGCCAGAAGTGGATCGACCAGGCGCAGTCGCTCAACATCTTCATGGTGGGTGCCTCTGGCAAGAAGCTCGACGAGATTTACAAGTTCGCCTGGGTGCGTGGCCTGAAGACCACCTACTACCTGCGCACGATGGCGGCCACGCACGTCGAGAAGTCGACAGTGGCGCACGGCGCGCTGAACGCGGTACCAAGCTCGGGCGGCATGGGCGGTGGTGTGGCGGGCAGCGCGCAAGGCGCGCCGATCGAGGCTGCCGGCTCAGTCTGCACGATGCGTCCGGACGACCCGGGTTTCGAGGAATGCGAGGCCTGCCAGTAACACGCGGCAGCACTCGGTGAAGTGAAGGCGGCGCGTAGCAAAATCGATGGTTGAACTGCGCGACGGGTTCGCGAACGTTCCCCGACAGGAAGATCGCGCCGGCTCTCGATCGCAACGTCGACGCGCATCGCGCGATCTTCCAAACACACGGCATCACTCACGATACACACATCGCGATCGATCGTACGCCTCACAAAGTGTTGTATCGAGGTCGCAACGCGAATCGAAAAAAGGATTTTTCGTGAGCGAACCCTTTTATCGCTCACGAAAAGATGGTACAAACCGTTCTAAATTGATGGTGAGAATTTATGCTCAACTGGTATGACGAGAAGGCGGCCGTAGTTCCCGCGAGTGGAGTGCAGCAAAACATGATGCGCTCCCCCGCCGGAATGGCCGTTGGTGTGCAGACCGCAGCGTCTGCCGCTCATCAGGCTCCTGCGGTGCGCGACATTTTCCAGGGCGACCTCGCGGTCGCTTCGTATGCGCCGGCGCAAGCGAGCGCGGCCGGCTCGCAAGAGCGAGTCAACATCGCCGACAAGCGCATCATCAACGGCAAGACCGACGTCAATCAGTTGGTGCCGTTCAAATACAAGTGGGCATGGGAAAAGTATCTGGCGGGTTGCGCGAACCACTGGATGCCGCAGGAAATCAACATGTCCCGCGACATCGCGCTGTGGAAGGACCCGAACGTCCTCACCGAGGACGAACGCCGGATCGTCAAGCGCAACCTCGGTTTCTTCGTGACCGCCGATTCGCTGGCCGCTAACAACATTGTGCTGGGCACCTACCGCCACATCACGGCACCCGAGTGCCGGCAGTTTCTGCTGCGCCAGGCTTTTGAGGAAGCGATCCACACCCACGCCTATCAGTACATCGTCGAATCGCTTAGCTTAGACGACGGCGAGATGTTCAACGCGTATCACGAGATCACCTCGATTCGAGACAAGGACGAATTCCTGATCCCGTTCATCCACACGTTGACCGATCCGGCGTTCGTGACGGGCACCCCGGAAGCGGACCAGAAGTTGCTGAAGTCGCTGATCGTGTTCGCCTGTATCATGGAAGGCTTGTTCTTCTATGTCGGCTTCACGCAGATTCTCGCGCTCGGCCGCCAGAACAAGATGACGGGCGCGGCGGAACAGTATCAGTACATCCTGCGCGACGAGTCGATGCACTGCAATTTTGGCATCGACCTGATCAACCAGATCAAGCTCGAGAACCCGCATCTGTGGACGCCGGAATTCCGTGCCGAGATCCGCGAACTATTCAAGCACGCGGTCGAGCTCGAATACCGTTATGCCGAGGACACCATGCCGCGTGGCGTGCTTGGCCTGAATGCCTCAATGTTCAAGAGCTATCTGCGCTTCATCGCGAATCGCCGCTGCCAGCAAATCGGTCTCGACGTGCTGTTTTCGAACGAGGAAAACCCATTCCCGTGGATGAGCGAGATGATCGATTTGAAGAAGGAGCGGAATTTCTTCGAGACGCGCGTGATCGAATATCAGACGGGCGGCGCGCTGTCCTGGGAATGACCGGGCGCGAGCCCGGCTCAAAGTTTAGGAGCAAGAACGCCTGATGCAAAGGATAGCTTGCGCCGGTGCGGCGCACAGACATGACAAGCACTTTGCGAACCCTTCAGTGGGATGGGCAAACTTCCCTCCGGGAAAGGTGGCAGGCCAGGGGCCTCCCACCTTTATCAAGCAATTCGGGGCAGCTGGCGCGCGGTGCCGCAGGGTACGGCGCGCCTTACCGTATTCATTAGCGTAAGCGCGATTGCGCAGCGTACGCCGATGAATAGCCCGCTTCGTAGCGCGCGTTCTGAATACGCGTCCGCGAGAAACGGGTTTTGACGAAGGGTGTAGTTTGAACTGACTCTCATCTGAACCTGAAGGAGAAAATGATGGCAACTGCCAAGAAAAAACCGGCTGCCAAGAAGGTTGCCGCTAAGAAGGCTGCACCGATCGCTAAGAAGGTCGCCGCTAA
>JAYFSB010000176.1:0-4862 GCA_040946865.1 Burkholderia sp. | reverse complement strand
CCGCCAGCGTTGGCTGTTTCATTTTCGTTTGCCTTGCTCGGGTCATATCCACCGATCTATAACGGCTGAACCACGGGAACGGTGAACTTGATCAGCATTGCCTTTACACTTCAAATTTAAGGTTGCTCCTCTGTTGACTCATGCTCGGCGCTCAACGTCCCTTACGAGCCGTTCATTCCTGGGCCCAGGACACCATGCGGGCCTCCCGAGGTAAGCTCAACCGCCTTCGCGCCACACCTGCCAGACTTACCACCCCGGCCCTTGAGGATTATGGACTTCACAATCCCGTTGCTTGCTCGTCCGACCGGGTAGGCCTCGTATCTAGTTTTTGTTTGTCAGGTCGTGGTTTTCGCTTTTCTTTCTGACCTCACCTCGCGACGACGCCCTGGCACTTTACTAATCTTTCACCATCATCAGGCTGGATAGGGGACTTTCACCCCCGAGCATGTTGAACATGCTCGGCACACAACGCAAGACCGCGACCGGCGGCTGGCCGAACAACGCGGCGTCTTTTGGACATCGGCTCGACGGGCCGACACTGGGTGGCGCTGGCCGCGGCGTCAATATTTCTTGCACGGTCGCGCCTTCTTGGCCGGCGCTTTCGAGGCCGGCCCACCCTTCTTCTTCGCGGCGGGATGCGCTTCCTTGGCGGCCGACGCGACCGGGCTCGCGGCGGGCTTCTTGCGGCGTGCTGGCAGTTCCTTCTCGCTCGAGGTGATGCCCGGCATCGGTGCCGCACCGCGCGGCGTCTTCAAGGGCGTGTCGCGCACCAGATGGAAGTCGATCTTGCGCGCATCAAGATCGACGCGGCTGACCTGCACGCTCACGCGATCCAACAGCCGGTAGCGAATGCCGGTACGCTCGCCGCGCAGTTCGTTCTTGATCTCGTCGTACTGGAAGTAGTCCGAGCCGAGCTCGGTGACGTGCACCAGCCCTTCGATGAACAGCGTGTCGAGCTGCACGAAGATGCCGAACGGCGTCACGCCGTTGACCATCCCGCCGTATTCCTCACCCAGCTTGTCGCGCATGAAATAGCACTTGAGCCAGGCTTCGACGTCGCGCGAGGCCTCATCGGCGCGGCGCTCGTTGGCCGAGCAATGCAGGCCGAGTTCTTCCCAGATCGCGTTGTTGCTGCGGGTGCGATGACGCGCGGCGTCGTCTCCCTTCTGCATCGCGCGGGCACGCGGCGAGATCGCCGTGTTCAGCTCGACGCCCTCTGGCACCTTCGGCACGTACTTCTGGCCCGACAGGATCGCGTAGATCGCGCGGTGCGTGAGCAGGTCGGGATAGCGGCGGATCGGGCTCGTGAAATGCGCGTAGGCATCGTAGGCGAGACCGAAGTGGCCGATGTTGTCCGGGCTGTAGATGGCCTGCTGCATCGAGCGCAGCAGCATCAGCTGCAGCATCTGCGCATCGGGCCGGTCGCGGATTTTCACCATCAGGGCCGCGTAGTCGCTGGCGTGCGGGGTATCGCCGCCACCCAACGTGAGCCCCATGCCACGCAGGAAGGAACGCAGGTTCTCGAGCTTCTCGGCGGTCGGGCCCGCGTGGATGCGGTACAGGCTCGGCTGTTTGTGACGCTTCATAAAATCGGCCGCGCAGACGTTGGCGGCCAGCATGCATTCCTCGATCAGCTTGTGCGCGTCGTTGCGCTGGCGGGGCAGGATCTGCTCGATCTTGCCCTGCGCATTGCAGACAATGTAGGTCTCGGTAGTGTCGAAGTCGATCGCGCCGCGCTTTTGGCGCGCCGCTAACAGCGCCTTGAACACGCCATAGAGATTCTGCAGATAGGGCAGCAGCTCGGCGCGCCGCGCGGCCTCGGGGCCCTTGGTGTTGCCGAGCACGGCCGCCACTTCCGTGTAGGTGAGCCGCGCGGCTGAATGAATCACGGCCGGGTAGAACTGGTAGCCTTTCACCTCGCCGCGCACGGTCACCACCATGTCACAGACCAGGGTGCAGCGGTCCACCGCGGGGTTCAGTGAGCACAGGCCGTTGGACAGCTTCTCGGGCAGCATCGGGATCACGTGGCGCGGGAAGTACGCCGAGGTGCTACGTTCCAACGAGTCGACGTCGAGCGCCTTGCCCGGCTTCACGTAGTGCGAGACGTCGGCGATCGCGACAATCAGGCGGTAGCCGTCGCCACGGCCGACCTTCATCGGCTCGCAGTAGACGGCATCGTCGAAGTCGCGCGCGTCCTCGCCGTCGATCGTAACTAGCGGCACGTCGCGCAGGTCCACGCGGTAGCGTAGGTCGATTGGGCGCACCTTGTCGGGCAGCGCGGCCGATACCGCCAGGGCCGCTGAGCTGAATTCGTGCGGCACGCCGTACTTGCGCACCGCGATCTCGATCTCCATGCCGGGATCGTCGATGTCGCCGAGCACCTCGGTTACGCGGCCGAGCGGCTGCGAATGACGGCTCGGGAAATCGGTCAGCTCGACCACCACAACCTGGCCGACCTTTGCCTTCTTGGTGTTCTGCGAGATCAAAATGTCGTGGCCGATCCGCTTGTCCTCGGGGGCCACGATCAGCGCGCCGGTCTCGTTGAGCAGGCGACCGATCACGCGCTTGTTGGCACGATCGGTGACCTCGACCACATGCCCTTCTGGGCGGCCGCGCCGGTCGTAGCCGACGAGCCGCGCGAGCACGCGATCGTTATGCATGACCTTTCGCATCTCGCCGTTGGGCAGGAACAGGTCGTCCTGGCCGTCGTCGCGGATCAGGAAGCCATAGCCGTCGCGATGGCCCTGCACGCGGCCAGCGACGAAATTCGAAGGATGGGTCAGTTGATAATGCCCACGCTTGTCGAGTCGGATCTGGCCGTCGCGTTCCATGGCGGCGACGCGCCGGAAGAAACCCTCGCGTTCCTGGCGCTTGATCGACAGCGCCTCGGCGATGTCATCCGCGGCTAGCGTTGCGTCACTTGTACGCAACACGCCGAGAATTTCCTCGCGGCTCGGAATGGGATACGGATACTTGCTCAAGGGCTTGTCGATGGTTGTTCTCGTTGCGTGGACTTACCTGTCCGGCTCGAACGATCGGACGCCAGCTTTCGAGCCATTCTATCACCCGTGGCCGCGCCAAAAACCGCGGCGCGCGGCCCGTCCGGCGCGGCGATGCAAAAACTGGTTGACACGCTCATTCATCATGCTATTCTAGCATAGCTAATGTAGCTTGTGCCCGGGTGGCGGAATTGGTAGACGCACTAGGTTCAGGTCCTAGCGGTGGCAACGCCGTGGAGGTTCGAGTCCTCTCCTGGGCACCATTACATAGGGCGCGATCGCAATCTCCTGCAAGGCACACCAGACATGCGGCCAGGTGGTTTCGCTGCGTGATCGCAACCGGTAAAACAGAACGCGACCTGACGCCCGATCTACTCAGCGCGCCTGCTGTCTCTTATGGGTCTTCGCGGAATCGTGTTGGTAAAAGTTAGTCATTTTTTAGATCGTGTGCGGCATGCCCGTGAGTATCTTCAAGCGTAGATACTTTTCGTCACGCAGTTCATACGTTCGTCGTTGGATAACACGGATCTTGTTGTTGAATCCTTCAACGAAGCCGAGTAGCGCCCTTGTTCTCAGGCTTGTAATGAGCAGCGATTCCGTCCCAATGACGCTTGATCCATTTCTGCAAACTTCTCGTACAGCTTCAGGCTCTGCCACTGCAAATTCGCCTCCCAAAGTTGTCGAAAAAAATCGTGCCCAAAACCTTCGCGCTTCGCGTAAACGTAAGCGAACTCGGCAGTAAGCGAACTCGGCAAGACCGGGCCCCATTCGCCGCGCGTGAGGCAAGATAATAAGCACATGGAATTCGTATGGATCACGTGAGATCGTGGGCACAATTTATTTGGATCTAGTCGGCAATCAGGTAGTGTCCCGGTGCGCGTCAAGGTAGTTGTCGCCTCTATCATGCAACGTGAGCCTGTTTATGGCCCCTGATTCCGAGCTCGTTGACGGATGGCATCGAGCTCGGGATTGGGCGCAACGGAACCGGTAGGCGACTCGGCCTGGTAGAACTCGTGCCGAGCGGCGAGGATCGCGATGTCTTCGCCGGTGTGACGTAACGGATACCGCTGTGCCGATGCTTGTTGTGGTGCCAATGCACGAAGTGCATCGCCCATTGCCTGGCGGCGTCCAGATCTGCAAAGCCGTGCGCCGGAAACTCGGGACGGTACTTAGCCGTACGGAACAGGGATTCGACGAACGTGTTGTCGTCGCGGACGCGATCACGCCGAGCCAGTGAAGCATCGCCAGCACCGTCGTGGCCTTCAAGCGTAGAGCCGTTGTCGCTGTGCAGAACGGGGCGCTATCAGGTACAGGTAGAACCAGAACCACATGCCGGCCACGGTGGCGGGCAAATACGTCATAGTCCAGCACCAGACTTGACGAACTGCCCTCGCGATGTGCGTGCTCGGTTCGCTCGCCAGATAGACGCTTTCGTCGGTCAGCGCCGGCACGATCCGCGCAGGCGGCATAATGCATAATATCTGCGAAGCGCGGTTCGTTGGCGACTGCGAGCACAGCCTGACGCTCCGGTTTGGTCAGCGCGCGCATGCGCTGGCTTAGATGAACCCCACCTGCGGTCGCTGGTTTCCAGCCCATCCTAGGCCTTCCAGCGTTACAGGGTGCGCACGTCAATGCCAGCCCCCCCGCCTCGGTAGGCTCGCAAAAGCCAGGCGCAACCGTACACCAGCCTGATGAGCCGCTCCGATGTTTCGCGCAGTCATCTGCGCGATCTTCGAGACCGATCATTCGTCTTCTCCCTTGTAGAAAATCGCCTCGAGTTTTTTGGCTCTCTTGAAATTTGAGTGGGTTACGCGACATGTGAGTTGATCTTCGAGAAGTCGAGCTTGCCGGCGATCAGAAACA
>JAYFSB010000175.1:0-4876 GCA_040946865.1 Burkholderia sp. | reverse complement strand
CATCCGGCACCGCTTCACGGCCCAAGTCGATGCCCACGAAGCGGCACAGGCTCGTGCTGTCGTACAGCGCTTCCTCGAAGGCAAGGTCGGCCAGATTGAACCCGTGCTCAATGAAATGAATCCGCAGCATGCGCTCCAGGCCAATCGGCGGGCGTTCGTTGCCACGTTTCGGGTAGTACGGCTCGACATATCCACCTATCTATAAGGGCTGGACCACGGGGACGATGAACTTGATCAGCATTGCCTTAACTCCGCGCAGACTCGTCATCCTTCGGATCGAGGGTAAAAAGGCTCTCTTGAAATTTGAGTGGGTTACGCGACATGTTGGTTGATCTTCGAGAAGTCGAGCTTGCCGACGATCAGAAACAGCACGGTGCGCATGGTCGTGAGGTTGGTATATCTGCGCGCCTTTCGCTGGGCGGCCTGGAAGAGTCCGTTGATGGCTTCCAGGAAGCCGTTGGTCTGACGCGTCTGGGTCCAGGCGACGATGCCGTCGACATGACTGCGGATCATGCGGGCGACGTCCTTCATCGGATCGACCTTCGAGCGCATGACGTTCGCGCACCACTGCTCGAGCATGTCGCTGACGACGTTGATCTGCTTGCGATCGAGAATCTCCCGAAGTTGCTCGCGATAGCGCCACGCGCGGGCGGTCTTCCAGTCGCGATCCTTCAGCAGCGACCATCGCAATCCCTTGAGTTCCGGATCGGTTCGCTGCTCGATTCGCCGCATTGGATCCACGGCTTTCGACGCATGAGCGACGACGTGGCACTTGTCGAAGGTGATGCGAGCATTCGGCAGGTTCGTCCCGACGCTTTTAATGAACGCGGGCGACATGTCAATGCTGACCGACGTGATCTGCTCGGGCTCTCCCCCCATGCTCGCGCAGGCTTGCGACGAACGCTTCGATCGTCGCAGCATCCGTGCCTTCGGTTACGAACACGACTTTGCGTTCGAGCGCATCAGCCACGAGCGTCAGGTAGTGATGTCCGCGCTGGTAGGACGTTCCGTCGACGGCAATGCTCGTCATGTCGGACAGGTCGATATTGGCGAGCGCGAGTTCGATATAGCGTTTGCAAATGGCGTTCACCCGATGCCAGGACTCGCCGACGGTACGCGCGACTGCGGTGAACGACATTTGCTGGGCGGGCATCAGCACCATGGCCTCGAACAGCAGCGTGAAGCGCTTGAGCTTTGCCAGCCCACTCGGGCTCGACGAGCGCCATGAGGCTGTCAGGCAGCTTGATGCGAGGCTTGCGCACTTCGGGAAAGCAGTCGTGTTGGAAGAAGTTCACGTGCCGGCAGCACTTGACAACGGCGTCGTGCACGGGATGGCGCGCTGGCGATCTCTGGATGCGGGAAGCGACTGCCGGCAACGAAATCGATGTTGACCGTTAATCGTTTCGCAGCCCCGTCGAAATCGATGCCGTTCACGAACCACTTGCTATGCATGACTACCGTCGCTCACCTGCAAATCGGGCAATTTACCACCCACTCGAAATTCAACAGATGCCCCAAATCCGTATACTCTTATAGAGCAGCAGCTTGATGCGATCGGCCCTTCGGTTCCGGAACCCGTACACCGCCCGACCAAACGGGTCGAGCTTCATCGACTGCTCTACCAGTACTGACAGGCCGTTGATACTCTTGCGAAAGTCAACGCGCGTCGCGATGCAGGTAGACCTTTAGATCTTCGTTGAAGCGGAACATGCCGTCCTCCCCAACGCGTCCATCATCACGACCAGCAGCTCGAGACGCTAGATGCGCCCACATCCCGCGCTCGTGGGGCACCGTGGTCGCCGCCGCTGGGGCCGGTTCTGGGGGCTCGGCTCCACACGCTTGCGCGGCCTCCCTCGTGTCGCATTTGCCGGCGCGCCTGATACAAAACCTGTACGGCCAGCCCGTGCTCCCTCGCGTACGACGAACGTTACGCCTGCAAGGTCCGCCGCTTCGACATTGGCATCCCATCCATGGCATCTCCTGCTCGCATGAAAATGCCAGGTGTACCTCGCTGCCGTCAAATCTGTAAGAGCGGGGTTTATCGATCGCTTACGGTCGAACGGCGGCGGTGCCGCGCGACAGCGTTCGCAGCGATAGCCGCGGCGTGCTCCCTGGTCGGCGCGATCCGCCGCGAGCGGCAGCTCGCATTGCAGGCAGCGCAGCCGCGATTCGTTCCAATACGCGACGTCGCAGGCCCGGCGCATTGTCGCGAAACAGCCATGCGACGTGCCACGCAGCAATATTCCGAGCTTTTGCATGGAGCTGTTCCGCCAGGGCTGCCAGCACTGAAGCCCGCGAGGCAAGCGAGTATACTTCGGGCAATTCGTCAGTTTGCCAGATATGTCCCCCGTTTCTGTCCCTTCCGGCCGTCCGGCCAATGATCCCCGGCACCTGCGGCAGATCTTCGATCGCCGTGCCGCCGCGTTCGACGCGGTTTCGTTCCTGCCGCGCGAGATCGCGCAGCGCATGGGCGAGCGTCTCGACTACATCAAGGTGGTGCCTTCGGGCGTGCTCGATGCCGGCTGCGGCATCGGCGACGATCTCCCGCTGCTGCGCGCCCGGTTTCCTGAGGTGCCGGTGTACGGCATCGACCTGTCAGCCGCGATGCTATCGCGTGCCGCCACGCAGGAGGCGGCCGACACTGGCTGGCGGCGCTTCCTGCCGGCTAGGCTGTCGAAGGCGCTGGGCCAACGTGGTCCGCGCCTGGCGCAGGCCGATTTCGCGGCTCTGCCGTTCGCTGGCGCGGCCTTCGACTTCCTCTGGTCGAATCTCGCGCTACACTGGCACGCGCGCCCCAACCTGGTGTTTCACGAATGGCAGCGCATGCTGTGCGTGGGCGGGCTGCTGATGTTCAGCACGCTGGGCCCCGACACGCTGCGCGAATTGCGTGCTGCCTATGCCGAAGCCGAGGTTGTTACCGATTGCGCGCCGCGCGCGCATGTGATCGACTTCGTGGATATGCACGATCTTGGCGACATGCTAGTCGAGAGCGGCTTCGAAATCCCGGTGATGGACCAGGAAGTGCTGACCATCACCTACAAGTCGCCCGAATCATTGCTGGCCGACGTGCGTCGCTGGGGTGCCTATCCGTTCCCGCGCGAAGGCGGCGAACGGCTGCCGGCATGCACGCTGCATGCCCTGAAGGATGCGCTCGAGGCTCGTCGCCGCGACGACGGCACGATCGCGCTGACGTTCGAAGTGATCTACGGGCACGCCTGGAAGGCGGTGCCGCGCACCACTGCCGAGGGGCATGGCATCGTGCGGATCGAGGATATCGGACGAGGTCGTCCCAAGAATCTTTGACGCGGTAAAGAGCACCTCGTTATACACATCTCGCATCAAACGGCCTCGCTACGCACGGCCAGTAACGTTTCGGCCGCTGTCATGACGCGCTGCAAGCCTTCCCAGATCACCTTCGCGCCGTGTTCGCCATCGCATTTGCGGGGCAAGAAAGCCACCGCACTGGGCCACCAGTCGAACCATGTCGCTCAACCTTGAGCGGGTGCGGCGGCCTTCGTTGGTTCATCAGCAGGTGCGTACCATGGATTTCGTCTGGGTCGGAGAACAATGCGGCTCTCTTGAAAAATGAGGCCCTCTTGAAATTTGATTGGATTACGCGACATGTGGGTTGATCTTCGAGAAGTCGAACTTGCCGGCGATCAGAAATAGCACGGTGCGCATGGTCGTGAGGTTGGTGTATCTGCGCGCCTTGCGCTTGGCGGCCTAGAAGAGTCCGTTGATGGCTTCCAGCAAGCCGTTGGTCTGACGCGTCTGGGTCCAGGCGACGATGCCGTCGACATGACTGCGGATCATGCGGGCGACGTCCTTCATCGGATCGACCTTCAAGCGCATGACGTTCGTGCACCACTGCTCGAGCATGTCGCTGACGACGTTGATCTGCTTGCGATCGAGAATCTCCCGAAGTTGTTCGCGATAGCGCCACGCGCGGGCGGTCCGCTTGGTCGTGACGTTCACAATCAGAGCATCGAGATCGGCGCGTTACGCGGCGGTCAGTCGGTCGCGATCCTTCAGCAGCGGCCATCCGCAATCCCTTGAGTTCCGGATCGGTTCGCTGCTCGATTCGCCGCATTGGGTCCACGGCTTTCGGCGCATTAGCTCCGACGTGGAGCTTGTCGAAGGTGATGCGAGCATTCGGCAGATTCGTCTCGCCGCCTTTGATGAACGCGGGCGACATGTCAATGCTGACCGACGTGATTTGCTCGGGCTCTCCTCCATGCTCGCGTAGGCTCGCGACGAACACTTCGATCCGTCGCAGCATCCTTGCCTTCGGTCACGAACACGACTTTGCGTTCGAGCGCATCAACCACGAGTGTCAGGTAGTTGTGTTCGCGCTGGTAGGACGTTTCGTCGACGGCAATGCTTGTCATGTCGGACAGGTCGATCTCGGCGAGCGCGAGTTCGACATAGCGTTTGCAAATGGCGTGCACCCGATGCCAGGACTCGCCGACGGTACGGGTGCTTGTGGTGAACGACATCTGCTGAGCGAGCATCAGCACCATTACCTCGAACAGCAGCGTGAAGCCCTTGAGCTCTTTGCCGGCCCACTCGGGCTCGACGAGCGCCACGCGGCCGTCAGGCAGCTTGATGCGAGGCGTGCGCACTTCGAGGTAGCAGTTCGCGCTTGGAAGACGTTCAAGTGCCGGCAGCGCTTGACAACGGTGTCGTGCACGGGATGGCCGCCGTCGATCTCTGAATGCGGGAAGCGACTGCTGGCAATGAAATCGATGTTGACCGTTAAGGCAATGCTGATCAAGTGTCTGCATTCGTGATGTCGTCAGGCCTGCGAAGCGAATCGATCATGAACGAAGTTGTCCTGGTTTGTTGTCGGTCGTCCTGGGTGCCATTCAGATGATCG
>JAYFSB010000174.1:0-4880 GCA_040946865.1 Burkholderia sp. | reverse complement strand
CATGGTGTGCACCTCGTCTCCTGCTGGGTTCAAAACCCTCGCAGGCTAGGTCGAAAACACCCTGGTCAATTTTCAGCAAGCGCCAACACTAGCCAATTTTTGGCTACCCAAGTTGCCCATGCAGCATGAAATGCTTGCGCATCTGGTGTCATTGATATACAATGGTTGCATTGATGGCTCTTGATTGAGGTATACCAAATGGCAAACGTGAATGTAAGAAATCTGCCCGATGAGGTGCATCGGGCCATCCGAATCCAAGCCGCCCAGCATGGCCGCAGCACCGAGGCCGAAATCCGCGACATCTTGGAGCGGGCAGCGAAGCCAGAGGGCCGTATGAAACTTGGCTCGTTCCTGGCTTCCATCGCCCGCGAGGCTGGCGGCCTGACGGATGAAGAACACGCCTTGTTTGAGCGCGCCCGCATCAAGTCTCCGGCTCGTGCGGTGAGCTTCGAATGATCCTACTCGATACGAACGTGATTTCGGAGCCGCAGCGCCGGGAGCCTAATGCCCCCGTCCTTGCCTGGATCGACGCGCAAGCGCTGGAAACACTCTACCTTTCCGCGATCACGGTAGCCGAGCTGCGTGCGGGTATTGCGCTGATGCCGGCCGGAAAGCGCCGGGACGGCCTGCATGAGAACTTGGAAAAGCGCTTGCTACCGATGTTCGCTAACCGGGTGTTGCCGTTCGATATGGCTTGCACGAAGTCTTACGCCGAGCTGCTGGCCAAGTCCCGCGATGCCGGCTTGGCTGTCGAAACGGCCGATGCCTTCATTGCAGCCGTTGCCCTCGCCAACGGCTTCGCCGTCGCAACCCGTGACACCACCCCGTTTGAGGCTGCCGGGCTGAATGTCATCAACCCGTGGGAAGTGGCGCAGTGACCACGACCAAAGAGAAACACACTAGCATGGCTAGTCGCCGAGATTCAGGCCGCCATTGACGACCCACGGCCGAGCATCCCGCATGAGGAAGTCAGAGCGGGCCGACAGAACAGACGGCGCGGAAAGCGCCATGACGACGTGGTGACAAACGGATCGCACCGGCGAGATCTACTTGTCACCAATACCAACCCCGGCGCGCTAACACCGGTTTTTTCAGGAGCGGCAGAGATAAACACGAACCAAGAATTGGGCGTCTCTGCCTGAACAGGCAGAGACGATGGCAAACGCTTTTTTTGAGCAGATCGAACCGAAGATAAGGAAGTGCAGGGCGTGGACGTTCCACCGCTTGAATGCTGCTTGCGACACGCCGAATGTGGAGCGCGTGCAGGCCGTGCTTAACCCCGACGACGGCCAAGGCCTCGCCTTGTATGCCCGTCAGGGCCAGAGACCTTGCACACCCAGAGACCTTGCACACCATCACCCACGAAGGCCGCCCGGTGCGCTTCCGCACACGTTTGAAAAGGCACTCACGACGTGGCCGACGTGACGCACCTTGACCCGGAAATCATAGTGGATTCGTCCAACTGGTGCGAGGAAACCGGCCCGCACTGACGCAGGAAAAAGAAGGCCCGGCACTGCGCTAACAGTGTGTCGGGCCGGGGTGCAACCCCGGAGCGGCGAACTCGTAAAGAGCTGCTGACCATCACCCAAACAGGCAAATGACCATGACCAATCTTACCAAAAATAGCGCAGGACAAACAGCAAAAAACCTTGACATCATGGCCGCGCATGTTGTCGACGAGAGCGCAGCGGTTGCGGTGAAGCTCGCAGACGGACAGATGTGCGTCGCGCACGTCGCCGGCATCGACGTTGCGCACGATATGACCATGTTGCGGTTCGATGGCGAGGCGGGCAAAGCCAATCACGGTCGCGCCGATCATGCCGAGCCAAGGTCAGGCCGTGTTGGCGATTGGCTCGCCCAACGGTCAGGGGTTCAGCGCGTCAGCGCCGGCGTCGTGAGCCGCTACGGCCTCGATACGGGTCTGTTGCAGACGGCGCGTTTCATGATGACGGACGCGGCCATCATCGGCGGCAACTCGGGCGGTGTGGTCGTGAACACGGCCGGCAATGCCGTGGGCTTCGTGAGCTACGGCTACAGCGACCGCTTTACGCAGGTCGTGCCGATCGCGCGCGATGCAGGTCGCGGCCGAGCTGGAACGCCGCGGCTGGTAACTTGCCGATCGCAGCAGCGATCGAGGCTGCGGCTAATCACTCGCCGGCCGGCGCCAGGCGAGTCCTCATCCTCATACGGCGGCCACACCTCCCGGCCGACCGGTCGCCCGAAATCCACTTCCGCATGCTGATTGTCCGGCGTGATGCCGGACATACCGGCCTCCGCCCCCACATCGGCTATGGCTTCGTTCATTTCCTCGATGGTCAACCGTGCGCCGTTTCCATTCCCCTTCAGGATGCCCCGAAGATCAGCCCATGTGTCCGGCGTGCTGTCTGCTGGTTTCCGTTCGGTCATGGTGCTTTCCTGCAATGGTCGGAGCTTGGAGTGGTCCGCAATTAGTAGTCGCTTTGGAAGATTCTTTTTCCAAAATATCCCAAGCCGAGGATAGCGGCAAAGATGTCCCCTTCGTGTACCAAGCTGCCCACCAAACGGTATCCGAGTCCATGAGACCAGGTGACGACTGGTCATAGGCTAGAGCGCTAAAGCGTACTCCTGTTTGAGACGACCAGTCATCGAGTGCAGGCCACCAGCAGGCTCAAAAGAATGCAAGCACGATGGGCCAAATGTTGCTGAGCTTGATGATGTCGAAATCGTTGCCGGAACCACCATGCGCCACCGACGAGAGCTGCAAGAAACAACAAACGGAAGAATACGGATGCACCTGTACTCTATATCCAATCCGAAGAGTGTCGAAAATTGCCAAACCAGGTAGGCGAAAAGGGCGACGACTCCGCCGATTACAAAAATGATCCAGCTATCGTCACTTCTTCTGTTGGTATTCATGAGTTCTCCTTTTTGTTAGCGTTTAGTCCGGTCCGTGGCACTTCGGCGGCTCTGCATCCTCGCCGGCCTCTAGTTTTGCTAGCCAAGCATTTGCCTCCTCGAACGTAACATGCAGGCCGTTTTGGCCTGAAAGTCGTTCCATGCAGCGACAGCAGCGGCCACTGGCGGGCCGCGTGTACGGCGTTCAGCACGCGCACCAGGTCGCCGGCAACATCGTAGATCAACAGGTAATTACGGTGTGCGACCAGCTCGCGCGTGCCGGGCACGCGACCAAGCCGTCCGAGGTCTGGATGATCGACCAGCAGCGTGGCTTTCTCCTCGAACAGCTCATCGAGATCCAGCGCGGCCATCGGGTTGTCTGCCTCGATATAGTCGTAAATGTCCTCGCGGTTTTGTATCGCCTCTGGCGTCCAGCTCAGCGGCCGGCACTAGATTGCCGGCGTTGGCCGAAGCACGCGACCGCTCGACCTTGGCGCGTAGCCATGCGTCGTATTCCGCCGCTCTTCCTGCTGCTGTTTCACATAGTCCCGCATAAAGTCGCGCAGGAGTTGCGCGCCGGTGCGGTCGTGGACCTTCGCGGCCGTAGAGAACTCGGTTTTCAGGGCCTCATCGACCCGGAACGTAAAGGTTGCTTCGCTCATGGCGTTATCCTCATGTGTTACATATGAATTACAGGGTAGCACATCGCCGGGCGAGCTGGAACCGCCTACGAATGTCCGTCAAATGGTGGTTTGCCGGGCCTGCATCAATTTGTCCGCAAATTCAACTTGTAAACAGGTAGACGGATAAGGCATTATTGCGGATAGAAAGCGGACAATCCGTCCGCTCCACCCCGAAGCCACAATGAACACGACTGAGCTGAAACACATCATTGCTAAGAGCCGCGACGCGAAAAACGGCGGCTTTGGCGTTCTCTCCACCGGCGAGAAACTGGCCTCTGCTTTGGTGCTCAACCGGGCCGACTGGCTCGACCAGACGGGCTACACGATGGCTGAGGCCATCGAGCGCGTCGGTGCGCAGTGGCTGGCCCTCATCCCCGAAGCGGCTCGTGAGCTCACCTACGAGGCCGAACAGGAACGCGGCGATGCGTGATCCAGACCACTACACGCGCGATCTGGCCGGCCACGTGATCGGCCACGCCCGCGTATCGACGGCTGACCAGCAGACGCGGCCATGCAGCGCGAGGCCTTGAACGCCGCCGGCGCGGCCAAGGTGTTCGAAGGACGTGGCGAGTGGTGCGAAGGCCGACAGGCTAAGCCTGTCGGCTGCCCTCGCCTATCTGCGCGAAGGCGACACGCTGACCGTGTGGAAGCTCGACCGGCTCGGCCGATCCCTGCCGCATCTGGTGCAGACCGTTGCCGAGCTGGAACAGCGCGGCGTCGGCTTCCGCTCGCTGACCGAGAGTATCGACACCACCACGCCGGGCGGTCGCCTTGTGTTCCATCTATTCGCGGCGCTGGCCGACTTGGAACGCGACTTGATCCACGAGCGCACTCGCGCGGGTCTTGCCGTGGCGAAGGCCCGAGCAGCAGCGACGGCCGGCGGCCGGTCGTGACGGCCGACAAGCTCGCCCGCGCGCGCGAGCTCAACTCTGATCGACGCCAAGGGGCTGACCGTGCGCGAGGCGGCCGCGCCCGCGTGAAGGTCGGGAAAACAGCGCTCTACAAGGCCCTTGCGGCCGAGGAAGTAAGCCAGGCTGAGGCCGGCCGGCGTGGCGCATTCACCGAGGACTCATTGATCGAGGCCGACGCGCTGGCGTCCATTGCGCCAGGTGTGGTGCCCGCATGGGGTGATGCCTTGGCGGCCTTGGGAAGCAATGTCGGGCTTACCAGCGAAGATTTTGCTGCGTTCGCGGCAATGCTTGATGCCCCACAGGCCGCCAATCCTGGCCTTGATCGCCTGATGGAAGTTAAGGCAATGCTGATCAAGTGTCTGCATTCGTGATGTCGTCAAGCCTGCGAAGCGAATCGATCATGAACGAAGTT
>JAYFSB010000173.1:0-4920 GCA_040946865.1 Burkholderia sp. | reverse complement strand
GTTTGCCTTGCTCGGGTCATATCCACCTATCTATAACGGCTGGACCGCGGGGACGGTGGACTTGATCAGCATTGCCTAAACACATTTCTTCAAATGCAAACAGGTCCTGGATCCAGATAAATCGTGCCCACGATCGCTGATCGTGGGCGCGATCTCACGTGATCCACACAAATTCCACATGCTCATCATTTTGCCTCACGCGCGTGCGAATGGGGGACCGGCCTTGCCGAGTCGCTTATGACGATCTGCTGATGCGGAGGCCAGCAGACTACGTCTGCGCGCTGCCAGAGCACTTCCGCTGCGTTTCGCCGACCAGCTCGACCTGCTGCCGCTGCCGGTCGAGGTGGCCGGCTTCGGGCTGACCGCGGCCTGGCATCCGCGCAACGAGGCGAACGCCGCACATCGCTGACTGCGCGAACAGCTGTTCGCGGCGGCCGATTTCGAGTCCGAGGCAGGCAGCTGAGGTGCCCAGCCGAGACATGCGCCAGATGCCGTGCTCGACGGGATCGAGCCGATGCACAACGGCTGGCGGCTGATGACGGACTGGGTGGTCTCGCCGGTACGTTGCGCACAGGACCGCTGTACGGCGGCACTTGCTTGTGATGCGGTGCTCGCCTTCGTGAAGACGCTACCGCTGAAATAAAGCGCGTCGCGAAGCGGCCTGACGACGCCTGAAGCCTTACACGACAGGCCCGACACGGTCGGCGGCGGCGCATCGAACATGCGCCATGCTCGCGCCGAGCAGCTGCCGGCACCGCGCACAGGTTAAACTCTGGCCCTGCGCGATGCCACCACGGCATCGGCCATCAATCGTCGCAGCGCCGCCAACACGGCCTGCCCCGGCCCATGGAGTCCCAGTTGATGAGCAGCGGCATTCCGCGTCGAGCCATTCGTTTCCCGACTTTCGCCCGTGCCCGAGCACCCATCTTCGCCGCGTTGCTCGTCACGCTTGGGCTGTCCGGCTGCAGCCTGTTCCGCGCCCCGCAGGCACCTGCGCCGATCGTTGACGCGGCAGTCGAGACGCTCGACGAGGACGACCTGCCGATCGCCACGCCGGAGCCGGCCTCCGAAGTCGAGGCCCCCGACGACGGCGACACGCAACGCAAGCCGCACCGCGAGGCACCGCGCCCACGCGTGGTCAAGCGCCCCTCGCCGCCTCTGCCTCCGCCTCCGCCTCCGCCTCCGTCGCTGATCCAGACGCACACCATCGAGCGCAACCAGGTGCACTCGCTGCTCGACAGCGAGGTGCGGCGCCGCGATGGCAAGGTGATCGGCCGCGCCGTCGATATGATCGCGGACGCGGCCGGCAAGCCGCGCCGGATGATCGTCAACCTGCAAGGCTTCATGGGCATCGGCGACCGCAAGGTCAGCTTCCCGTGGCACCTGTTCCGCTTTACGCCGGGCGGCCGCAGCCAGCCGATCCTGCTCGACGTGCCGTCGGGCGAGCTACCGCCAGCCGACCGCCCCAAGGCCGTCTCGCTGAGCGGTTCCTCGCATGCCGACGAGACGCCAGGCCTGATGCCTATCGTCGACGCTGACGTGCAGCGCGGCAACGGCATCGAAATCGGCCGCGTGGTCGACGTGCTGATCGACCGCGATGCGCAGCCGCAGGTCGTGGTACTCGACCTGGGCAGCCTGGTGAACCCGGACCGGCGCATCATCGCCGCAAGCTGGTCGACGCTACGCGTCGCGCCCAGGGACAAGTCGCTGCGCGCGCTGCTCGACCTGTCCGATGCCCAGCTGAAGGCCTCACCGCCCTACCAGGCCGACAAACCGGTGATCGTCGTATCGCCGCCCGCTGCGACGCCGGCCTCCAGCAGCGCGAGTGCCAATCGATGACTGGCGACAACACGGTCAGCATCCGCAGCCTGCGTGCCCTCGACTGGCTCAACTTCTTCGTCGCGAACGTGCAGACGGGCTTCGGGCCGTTCATCGCGTCTTATCTCGCCTCGCACAAATGGACCCAGGGCGAGATCGGCCTGGTGCTGTCAATCGGCACCATCAGCGCGATGGTCAGCCAGATACCGGGCGGTACCGCGGTCGACGTACTGAAGAACAAGAAGGGCGCGGCCACCTGGGCGATCTCGGCCATCATCCTGTCGGCAGTGCTGCTCGCCAGCAGCCCGACCATCGTGCCGGTGATGGCGGCCGAGGTGTTCCACGGCTTCGCCAGCTGCATGCTGACGCCGGCCCTGGCGGCTATTTCGTTCGCGCTGGTGGGCCGCGCCAACCTCGGCGACCGGCTCGGCAGCAATGCGCGCTGGGCCTCGATCGGCAGCGCGGTGGCGGCGGGGCTGATGGGATTGACGGGCGAATACATTTCGGCGCGCGCGGTATTCTGGCTGACCGCCGCGCTGGCCATGCCGGCGCTGATCGCGCTGTCGATGATCCAGCCCACCCACACGCTGGTGGTACCCGCCACGGGCCGGATGCGCGACGCTGTTGAAAGTGAGCGCGAGACCATCTTCGACCTGCTGCGCGACCGCCGCATGCTGGTGTTTGCGGTCTGCGTGGGGCTGTTCCACCTGTCCAACGCGGCGATGCTGAACCTCGCCGCTGGCGAGGTGACAGCCGGCATGGGCGACAACGTGCAACTGGTAATCGCCGCCTGTATCATCGTCCCGCAGGCGATCGTGGCGATGCTCTCGCCATGGGTCGGCCGCTCCTCGCAGCGCTGGGGACGCCGGCCGATCCTGCTGCTCGGCTTCGCGGCCCTGCCGGTGCGTGCCCTGCTGTTCGCCGGGGTCAGCAGCCCCTACCTGCTGGCGCCGGTGCAGATGCTCGACGGTATCAGCGCGGCGGTGTGCGGCGTGATGCTGCCGCTGATCGCGGCCGACGTGGCCGGCGGCAAGGGCCGCTACAACCTCTGTATCGGCCTGTTCGGGCTAGCCGCCGGGATCGGCGCGACGCTCAGCACCACGCTGGCCGGCTTCGCGGCCGACCACTTCAGCAGCACTATGAGCTTCTTCGGGTTGGCACTTGCCGGCGTGCTGGCGGTGGCGCTGGTGGCGGTGGCGATGCCGGAGACGCGCGACGCCGGGCTCGACGACCCGGGCCCGGACGACGCGCCCGGCAGCCCCGATACGCCGGAGAAGACGGCCTGAGCGCGGGACGAGACGAAATAAACACGATCCGCACGCTCGGACGAAACGCGTCGCCAGATCCAGCAGTCGCTGGCCTCGCTGTTCAAGGGATGGCGCTGCAGGCCGTGTGCGGCACCCGCCTCGTCTACGGGATCGGCCTGGCGCTGCATTCGTAGCAGGCGGTGTGGGTTGGCCGTTACCGCAATCGCCATGACCCAGCACCAGTACGCCGCCCCTATGAACCTGTCGCGCGGGCAAGTTCATCGGCACGATGGTCGGCGGCGTACTCGGCTTCGCCGGTGACGCGCTCGGCCATGCCGACGTCACCACCCACGTGCTGGCCTATGCGATCGCGATTGCCGCCACCATCGTGATGCTGTTTCCCGGAAACGGTCCGCTGTGGGACATCTCCTTGATCCGGCTCGGCGAGGTCACGCTCGGCACGGTCTGCGCGCTACTGGTGTGTGCCGTGCTGTCGCGCATCGAGCGCTGGTGGTGCCCCGCGACATAGCCACGAAAGGCCGGGGGCGTACAAAACGGGAAGACCGGCCTGCCGCCCACGCGATGAAACTGCGGGCCCTCGCTCGCGCCACCATGAAAAATGGCTCTCTTGAAAAATGAGTGGGTTACGAAGCATGCGGATTAGTCTTCGAGAAGTCGAGCTTGCTAGCGATTAGAAACAGCACGGTGCGTATGGTCGTGAGGTTGGTGTGTATCTCCCCGCGCGCCTTTCGCTTGGCGGCCTGGAAGAGTCCGTTGATGGCTTCCAGGAAGCCATTGGTTTGACCCGTCTGGGTCCAGTCGACGATGCCGTCGACATGACTGCGGATCATGCGGGCGACGTCCTTCATCGGATCGACCTTCGAGCGCATGACGTTCGCGCACCACTGCCCGAGTATTTCGCTGACGACGTTGACCTGCTTGCGATCGAGAATCTCCCGAAGTTGCTCGCGATAACGCCACGCGCGGGCGGTCCGCTTGATCGTGACGTTCACGATCAGGGCATCGAGATCGGCGCGTTGCGCGGCGGTCAGCCAGTCGCTGATCCTTCAGCAGCGAACCATCCAATCCATTGAGTTCCGGATCGGTTCCTGCTCGATTCGCCGCATTGGGTCCACAGCTTTCGACGCATGAGCGACGACGTGGAACTTGTCGAAGGTGATGCAAGCATTCGGCAGGTTCATCTCGACGCCTTTGATGAACGCGGGCGACATGTCAATGCTGACCGACGTGATCTGCTCGGGTTCTCCCCCATGCTCGCGCAGGCTTGCGACGGACGCTTCGATCGTCGCAGCATCCTTGCCTTCGGTCACGAACACGACTTTGGGTTCGAGCGCATCAGCCACGCGTGCCAGATAGTTGTGTCCGCGCTGGTAGGACGTTTCGTTGACGGCAATGCTCGTCATGTCGGACAGGTCGATCTCAGCGAGCGCGAATTCGACATAGCGTTTGCAAATGGCGTTCACCCGATGCCAGGACTCGTCGACGGTACCGGCGACTGCGGTGAACGACAGCTGCTTGGCGAGCATCAGCACCATTGCCTCGAACAGCAGCGTGACCCTTGAGCTTGCCGGCTCACTCGGACTGGACGAGCGCCACGCGGCCGTCAGGTAGCTTGATGCGAGGCGTGCGCACTTCGAGAAAGCAGTCGTACTAAGCAGTGTTCACATTTACGACTGGCCCAAACGTGCAGGCAAGCGATGCAAACACAAGATGGCTCTCGGCAAGCTTGTCATATCGAGTGGAGACGCGGCGAACATGCATTAAGGCAATGCTGATCAAGTTCACCGTCCCCGTGGTTCAGCCGTTATAGATCGGTGGATATGACCCGAGCAAG
>JAYFSB010000172.1:0-4930 GCA_040946865.1 Burkholderia sp. | reverse complement strand
CAGCATGCGCTCCAGGCCAATCGGCGGGCGGCCGTTGCCACGTTTCGGGTAGTACGGCTCGATCAGCGCACACAATGTCGCCCACGGCACGATCCGTTCCATCGCGTCCAGAAACTCATCGCGACGCGTACGTTTGCGCTTCGTCTCGAAGCCTGCACCCTCGTCAGCCGCTACTGCCAGCGTTTGCTGTTTCATTCTCGTTTGCCTTGCTCGGGTCATATTCACCGAGCTATAACGGCTGGTCCGCGGGGACGGTGGACTTGATCAGTGTTGCCTAAACGCTATGTCGAATTCGTGCTCGCCGAGATCGACCTGTCCGACATGACAAGCATTGCCGTCAACGAAACGTCCTGCCAGTGCGGACACAACTACCTGACGCTCGTGGCTGATGCGCTCGAACGCAAAGTCCTGTTTGTGACCGAAGGCAAGGATGCTGCGACATCGAAGCGTTCGTCGCGAGCCTGCGCGAGCATGTGGGAGAGCCCGAGCAGATCACGTCGGTCAGCATTGACATGTCGCCCCACGTTCATCAAAGGCGTCGAGACGAACCTGCCGAATGCTCGTATCACCTTCGACAAGTTCCACGTCGTCGCTCAGGCGTCGAATCGAGCAGCGAACTGATCTGGAACTCAAGGGATTGCGATGGTCGCTGCTGAAGGATCGCGATCGGCTGACCGCCGCACAACGCGCCGATCTCGATGCCCTGATCGTGAACGTCACGACCAAGCGGACCGCCCGCGCGTGGCGCTATCGCGAGCAACTTCGGGAGATTCTCGATCGCAAGCAGATCAACGTTGTCAGCGAAATGCTCGAGCAGTGGTGCACGAACATCATGCGCTTGAAGGTCGATCCGATGAAGGACGTCGCCCGCATGATCCGCAGTCATGTCGACGGCATCGTCGCCTGGACCCAGACGCGTCAGACCAACGGCTTCCTGGAAGCCATCAACAGACTCTTCCAGGCCCCCAAGCGAAAGGCGCGCGGATACATCAACCTCACGACCATGCACACCGTGCGGTTTCTGATCGCCGGCAAGTTCGACTTCTCGAAGATCAATCCACATGTCGCGTAACTCACTCAAATTTCAAGAGAGCCGAAAATGATGGACACCACTTTGGCGTCGATCTTTGCTGTCGTCTACGACGGCCATGCCGAGTCGCTTGCCCCTCGTTCCTCGATCTGACCAAGCTGGTCCAGTACAACACCTCGTACGCACTGGGCTTCGTGCAGGTCGCGGGCGCGTGGTGGCGGTGCGCGAGAGCGAGCCGTTCTCGTCGCCGACTTCGTCGCGTCGCTGCGCACCCGCCTACGATCACCTGGTGGTCGCGCTTAACGCCTTGCCCCGCGGGGTGCGCGTCCGAGGCACCGAACGGTGCCATGTACCTGTTCCTGCGCTTGCCGGTCGCGGCCGACAGCCTGGTGTTCTGCAAGCGGCTGGTGCGCGCGCCTGCGGACATTCTTGCAGAGCGCCGGTGGTTGAAGGTCGGCAGGGGGCTGGAAACTCGACTGAAAATGCATCGGTCGAAAAAGCGTGGTATCGATCGAATGGCCGACTTTACGCATTGCCGGAATTTGCGTAAGATGGCGATCAGTCACGCGAATCCATCATGGATGCATGGATGGATTCGCGCTGTTCCGTCCGGTCAGGGTCAAGCAACACGCTGGTTTCGCCACCCCCGGTGCGTGCTCCCATCAATATGACCGATCAGAATCGAGCGAGCGCGTCTTCTGTTCCTTATCGTTTGTCTCGTATATTGGTCCGGTTTGTTTTACCAGAGGGTCTGGCCCAGCTGCATGAATATCCAAGAGGCGAAGATCGTCCTCGAGACTGCCTTGATCTGCGCACAGGAACCGCTCAAATTGGGCGATCTGCGTCTGCTCTTTGCAGATACCGTGTCGGCGGACACAGTCCGAACGTTGCTCGAAGAATTGAAGGAAGCGTGGTCCGGCCGCGGCGTGGAGCTTGTCGCGCTTGCGACAGGCTGGCGCTTTCAGAGCAAGCTGGCGATGCGCGTCTACCTCGACCGCCTGCACCCGGAAAAGCCGCCGAAGTATTCGCGCGCGGTGCTCGAGACGCTGGCGATCATTGCCTATCGTCAGCCGGTCACGCGCGGTGACATCGAGGAGATTCGCGGCGTCACGGTGAATACGCAGGTCGTGAAGCAGCTCGAGGATCGCGGCTGGATCGAGGTGATCGGCCATCGTGACGTGCCGGGCCGTCCGGGGCTCTATGCGACGACGAAACAGTTTCTCGACGATCTCGGGCTGAAGGCGCTCGACGATTTGCCGGCGCTCGAAGAGCCTACCGCGCATCTCGAGGCGAGGAGCCTGCTGGCGCAGGCATCGATGGAATTCAACGAGGACAAATCCGGCGAAGCCGAACTCGTCGTGGCCGATGCGCTTGCACCGGGCGAGCCTCTCCAGGCGAGTCCAGAAAGCGAGGCCGAAGGCAGCGAGACGCTCGAACCCGCCGGTCAGGACTCGGTGGATTCGATCGAATCGACGGAGTCCCCGGGGCCGGTCGATCCGGCCAACGAAGCCGCCGTCGAGCAGCAGAAATCGCAGCTCTTCGGGTCGGCCGTCATGCAGGCTAAGGCGGAAACCCGCACGGTCGTTCGCGGTTGAGCCTGAAGCAGGACAAGGCCCCGTGCCCGGTGCCGAGATCGACACGAGTCGGCTTCTCATCATCACGAGGCGCAAGCCAGCCGCAACCCGGCTGGATGCAGCGCCACACGATATCGACGTGGCCCCGGCCTACCGGCACAGCGACGCAACCGGTTCAGCGGAAGACGTCGGTTCTGGCAATGCCTCGTCCGACGAGGGTGAGCCCGCGCAACGCCGCGTTTGGCGCGGGCCATTAGAAGATGATTGCCGCGCCCGCGACGGGCGCGAGACCTGACATTTCGAGGTTGTTTTGACTGATACCCACGACACTGGTTCGTCCGAATCAGCGCATGCCGTGCAGGCTTCGCGCGCCGAGGACATTCCCGAGCAGTCTGGCCAGGACGCGGGCGGCGAAGACGGTCTGCGTCGCGGCCCGCGCAGCCTGATCGCGCGCCGCCGCGCGGCGGCGAAATCGAAGAATGCCAATCAGGCGGCTGAAAGCGCGGAAACCGCGCCGACAGAGGCCGTCGAGGAGGGGGTGCCGGCTGCGGCTCCTGTGTCGCGCGCCGTGCGCAGCAAGGATGGCACCGCGAAGGTGCCGCGCAAGACGGCTGCCAAGCGCGAAAGCTCGGCGGCGTTTGCCGCGGAGGGTCCCGTTGCCGGCGGCAGCGCCGTGCAGGACGACATCTTCTCCTACGTGACCTCGCCGGCCTTCGACGCGGACAATCCCGGCGGCGGCAATGGCGTGCGCGCCCCGATGCTGCGTCGTGGCCGCCAGGTGCCCAAGCGCGTGCTGGCACCGGAAGACGATGCGCCGAAGCTGCACAAGGTGCTCGCCGAGGCCGGCATGGGCTCGCGCCGCGAGATGGAAGAGCTGATCGTCGCTGGTCGCGTGTCGGTGAACGGCGAGCCGGCCCACATCGGCCAGCGGATCCTGCCGACCGACCAGGTCCGGATCAACGGCAAGCCGGTCAAGCGCAAGCTGCCGAACAAGCCGCCGCGCGTGCTGCTCTACCACAAGCCGACCGGCGAAATCGTCAGCCATGCCGATCCGGAAGGCCGCGCCTCGGTGTTCGATCGCCTGCCGCCGATGAAGACGGCGAAATGGCTCGCGGTCGGTCGGCTCGACTTCAATACCGAAGGTCTGCTGATGCTGACCACTTCGGGCGACCTGGCGAACCGCTTCATGCACCCCCGCTACAACGTCGAGCGCGAATACGCGGTGCGCGTGGTCGGGGAGCTCAACGAGGCCTCGCGCCAGAAGCTGCTGCACGGCGTCGAGCTCGACGACGGTCCCGCGAACTTCCTGCGGATTCGCGACGGCGGCGGCGAAGGCACCAATCACTGGTACCACGTGGCGCTGGCCGAGGGCCGCAACCGCGAGGTGCGCCGCATGTTCGAGGCGGTCGGCCTGATGGTGAGCCGGCTGATTCGTACTCGCCACGGCTCGATCCCGCTGCCGCGCGGCCTGAAGCGCGGCCACTGGGAAGAGCTCGACGAGGCGCAGGTTCGCAAGCTGATGGTGTCCCTCGGTCTGAAGGTCGCCGCCGACGAGAAAGGCAAGCGCGGTGGTGGGGCCGGACAGGCCGAGCGCCGCCAGCCAGATCCGATGCAGACCTCGATGGGCTTCCTCAATCGCGAGCCGGTGCTGACCACTCATGGCCAGCTCGACCAGCCGCGTCGCGGCCCCCAGGGCGGCGGCGTCGACGGCAATCGTCTGTCGTATAGCACCAACAACGGCAACAAGCGCGGCGGCGGCAAGAGCCAGGGCCCGCGTAGTGCCAACGGCAATCGTGCGGACGGCGGCGGCAACGCGCGCGGCGGCCAGCGTCCGCAGCAGCAGCGCAACCGCGCTCGCGACCGCTGAACGTTGGTCGCCGCACCGATCAATCGGCAAACGATGGAGACACCGTCCGTTCCGGCCGGTTTGATCGGGGCTTCCGCATGAAGAGGCTCGTGTGACAAGGGTGGGCAGGCAAAGGTTAGTGGTTGTAAACTGTAAACATCGGCGTGCTGGGGGTTGACTCTCGATTTTTGGCGAAACGAGAGACACCTTCGATCATGGATGCGTTCGTCGAGCTGCGGGATCCGCGGTGCCGTCAGTGCTATTCGCTGGATGAAATTGTGCTGACGGCGCTGTGCGCCGTCCGGTGCGGAGTGGAAGACTAGGAGACGATGGCGCTCTGTGGGGGCGAACCCAACTGGGGTGGCTGCGCAAGCATCTGGCTTACTCGAAGGGAAGCGATGTAAAGGCAATGCTGATCAAGTGTCTGCATTCGTGATGTCGTCAAGACTGCGAAGCGAATCGATCATGAACGAAGTTGTC
>JAYFSB010000171.1:0-4932 GCA_040946865.1 Burkholderia sp. | reverse complement strand
CCCCCCCCCCCCCCCCCCCCCCCCCCCCCCCCCCCCCCCCCCCCCCCCCCCCCCCCCCCCCCCCCCCCCCCCCCCGCAGCGGCGGATCGAGGCGGAACTGCGCGTCGAAGTAGCCAATGTCGAGGTCGATCAGGTGCAGGTGGTTGGCGCTGACATCGCAGGTAATCGGCAGGCCCTCGGCCTTGGCCTGGCGCACCAGCTCGAGGCCGGCCGCCGAGGACAGCCTCGCGATATGCACGCGCGCGCCGGTCACGCGCACCAGCTCACGCAGCGTATGCAGGGCGATGGTCTCGGCCGAGACCGGCACGCCCGACAGCCCGAGCCGCGAGGCGAGCGGCCCGCTGGCCGCGACGCCGCCCTTGGCGAGGAATGCGTCGACCGGGCGCAGCCAGACCGTGTAGCCATAGGTGCTCGCGTACTGCAGCGCGCGCAGCAGCACCTGGGTGTCGCGGATCAACACATCGACCTGGGTGAAGCCGATGCAGCCCGATTCGGTCAGCTCGACCATCTCGGTAATCACCTCGCCCTTCAGGCCAACCGTCAATGCGCCGAGCGGATAGACATGCGCCTGGTACAGCTTGCTGGCGCGGAATTTCAGCATCTCGACCAGACCCGGTTCGTCGAGCACCGGATCGGTATCGGGCTGGCAGACCAGGCTAGTGACGCCGCCGGCCACCGCCGCGGCCATCTCCGATTCGAGCGTGGCTTTGTGCTCGTAGCCGGGCTCGCGCAGCCGCGCCGAGAGATCGACCAGGCCGGGCGCAACGATCAGACCGCTCGCGTCGATCGTCCTGGCTGCGTGGAAATCGGCCGGTGCCGCGCCGATCGCGACAACCTTGCCGGCGGCGATGAACATGTCGGCCTGTTGTTCGGTGCCGGCGACCGGATCGACTAGTGTGCCGCCCTTGATATGAATCTTCATGTGCTGCCTGCGAATGCATTGGATGCGTTGAATTCGATGGCCGGCCGGCGTGGCGAACCGCCCGGCCGGTCAATCGCTGTTGCCCGCGACGCTGCCCATCACGGCCATCCGGACCGCGATGCCGAAGGTGACCTGGTTGAGGATCACCGACTGCGGGCCGTCGGCCACCTGCGAGTCGATCTCGACGCCGCGGTTCATCGGGCCCGGGTGCATCACGATCGCGTCGGGCGCGGCCAGCGCGAGACGCTCGGGCGTGAGGCCCCAGCTCTTGAAGTACTCCTGCGCCGAGGGCAGCAGTGCGCCGCTCATGCGCTCGTTTTGCAGGCGCAGCATGATGATCACGTCGACGTCCTTCAGGCCTTCGTCGAGGTTGTGATAGACCTTCACGCCCATCTGTTCGAGGCCGACCGGCAGCAGCGTGCGCGGGCCGATCGCACGGATCTCGGGCACCCCGAGCGTGGTCAGCGCGTGGATGTCTGAGCGCGCCACGCGCGAATGCAGGATATCGCCGACGATCGCCACGCGCAGTTGCGTGAAGTCGCACTTGTAGTGGCGGATCGTGTACATGTCGAGCAGGCCCTGGGTCGGGTGCGCATGGCGCCCGTCGCCAGCATTGATCACGTGCACGTGCGGCGCGCAGTGCTCGGCGATCAGATAGGGCGCACCGCTTGAAGCATGGCGCACCACAAACAGGTCGGCGTGCATGGCCGAGAGGTTGTTGATGGTGTCGAGCAGCGACTCGCCCTTGCTGGTCGAGGAGGCATTGATGTTGAGATTCAGCACGTCGGCCGACAGGCGCGTGGCAGCGATCTCGAAGGTGGTGCGGGTACGCGTCGAATTCTCGAAGAACAGGTTGAACACCGATTTGCCGCGCAGCAGCGGCACCTTCTTCACCTCGCGGTCCGTCACGCTGACGAACTGTTCCGCGGTATCGAGAATATGCGTGACGATCGATTTGGGCAGGCCCTCTATCGACAGCAGATGCTTGAGCTCGCCGTTCTTCGTGAGCTGCGGGTTGCCCTTCAGGAAGCCGAGGTGGAAGCGTTCGGCGGCCGTGGCTTGGGTGCCGCTACGGCCGGAGGTGTCGGTGGTCATGGTGTACGTGAATCCAAGGTGTTGCCAGGGCAGCGCCCACGCGCGACGGACGCCGGTTGAGACGCGCTCAGTGGGCGCGCCCCTCGAGTTCGAACGTGAAATGGAGGTCGGCGTCGTGGGCCAGCACCAGGGTCGCCTCGGCCGGCACTTCGAGCGTGCCTCCCACGAAGCACGCCGCCACTGGCAGTTCGCGCCCGCCCCGATCAGCCAGCGCCGCGAACTCAACCGCGGCGGGCCGGCCGTAGTCGTACAGCTCGTTGAGGGCCGCGCGCACGGTGCGGCCTGTATACAGCACGTCGTCGACCAGCAGGATGCGCCGGCCTTCCACATTGAACGGCAGCGAGGTCGGGCTCGCCTGGCTGTGCAGGCCCTTCTTGGCGTAATCGTCGCGGTGCAGCGCCACGTTGACCACGCCGAAGCTCGGCGGCCTCAGGTCGCGTGCCAGGCGTTCGGCCAGCCAGGCACCGCCGCTGTGGATGCCGGCGATCGCCGGACCGTCGCTGGCCGCGAAAGCGGCGTCGTCATAGGTGTCGCGGATCTGGTCGAGCAGTGCGCGGTAGAGCGCTTCCGCGTCAATGGAACTCATGATGGTCGGGCAACTGGTCGAGATAGTGTTGAAGGATCACGCGCGCGGCCTCGGCGTCGATGGCCGCATCGGCCTTCGCGCCGCGTGCGCGCAGGCCAGCGCGCGCCTCGACCGACGAATAGCGCTCGTCGATCCAGCTTACGGGGAGGTTGAAGTAGCCGTTCAATTGATTGCCGAAACGCTTGGCCTGCTGTGTCATCTCGTGCGGCGTACCATCCGGGTGCGTCGGCAGGCCGACCACCAGCGCGTCCGGCCGCCATTCGGCGATCAGAGTGCCGACGGCCTCGAAACGATATTCGCGATTCAGGTTGGACACGATGACGAGTGCGCGCGCCGTACGCGTCAGCGTATTGCCGACGGCCACGCCGATGCGCTTCTTACCATGGTCGAACGCGAGCAGGGTGGCCTCGCGCGCGGGGACACCGCTCATGCGTGGCCCGCCTCGCCCGAGAGCATCGTCGAGGATACGCCGAGCAGGCCGAGCGCAGCTTCGAAACGCTCCTCGGCCGGCGTATCGAATACGACGCGCGGATCGGCGGCCACCGTCAGCCAGCCGTTCTTGAAGATTTCGTCCTCGAGCTGGCCCGCACCCCAGCCGGCATGGCCGAGCGTGAGCAGGAAGCGTTTCGGCCCGCTGCCCGAGGCAACCGCCTCCAGCACATCCTTGGAGGTGGTCATCTCCAGGTCGCCCTCGACCGTCATCGATGAGCTGTAGCTGCTACCCTCCACTGGCTCGTGCAGCACGAAGCCGCGCTCGGTCTGGACGGGGCCGCCGAAGTAGACGGGAATATGCAGGAGTGGCTCGATCTCGAGCTTCATGTCGATACGATTGAACAGCGATTCAAGGTCGATGTCGGTCGGACGATTGATGACGAGGCCCAACGCACCACGTTCGCTGTGATCGCAAAGATAGACCACCGTTCCCGAGAAGGTCGGATCCGACATACTTGGCATCGCAATCAGGAACTGGTTGGTGAGATTGATGCGATCGGAACTCTTTGGCATGGTTTGAATTTTAGCAAAGACTTCGCGGCGCAACGCTGGCGGCGATAGTCGATAAGACGGATCACGTCGCACTCTATCATGCGAGCGGGGCCAGCCGACAGGCCGGGACATGCACGGCGGGCCTTGGCGTAGTCACAAAATGGCTATTGTCCGCGCGATGTATTCGAATCGGTTGCGAAACTCGGCCAGATGGCGGCAAACCGATGCGAACGGCAGGCCTGGCCGGCATTGACGACCCACGGGGGCTGTCGGTAAGCTCAGCCATCGAGGCGTCGGTGGTCTGCAAGAAGTCCTCGTAGGCATGGCTTTTCACGGTCACCACGCCAAGCTCCAAGCTAGCGGCGTGCGATCGCCCCGCGAAAATCGTGCAGAGCCTGGCGAAACCCGGCACTGGCCGTTATACCTACCATTCCACGTTCTCGACGGCCACCACGAGGATTAGGCAGGGCGTCGGGGATTGGTATTACGGTCGGAGACTTCGTCATGGGCACGCAACCGTCAATGTGGAGAGCTCGGACGCCTCACGGTCGGACCACGCGACGGGCCGACCTGGCGGCCTCGGGACGTGCCGCCGAAAACCACTCAAATCTGGACCATCGCGAAGTCTTCCTTGCGAGCGCCGCATTCCGGACAGGTCCAGTTGATCGGCACATCTTCCCAGCGCGTACCGGGGGCGATGCCATCGTCGGGCAAGCCCGCCTCTTCGTCGTAGATCCAGCCGCAGATCAGGCACATCCAGCTTTTGTATTCCATCGTTTGTCGCGCAGGGGAAAAAACCATTGTTTGTGGAGACGTGATGGTAACGTGCGGACGGCCGTCCTGCCTAGGCAGTGTTCACATTTACGACTGATCCAAACGCGCAGGCAAGCGATGCAAACACGAGATAGTTCTCGGCAAGCTTGTCATAGCGAGTGGAGACGCGGCGAAAATGCTTAAGGCAATGCTGATCAAGTGCATGCATTCGTGATGTTGTCAAGCCTGCGAAGCGAATCGATCATGAACGAAGTTGTCCTGGTTTGTTTTTGGTCGTCCTGGGTGCCATTCAGATGGTCGGCGAGCCCCAGGCCTGGTTCTCGCTCATTACGGACGCACCTGTGCCATCAATCGTGCGCGGCACAGAAACGTTGGCCAGCGCCAGGGCGACGAAGGCGCGGTTCGCATTCTTCGCGAGCCCGCGATAGCGCACCTTCGTGAAGTCGCGCGTTTTGGGTGCCTTGCCATGAATCAGTGCCTTCTGACTTGCGTAAGCGTTGTCGCCGTAGACGCGCTGCTCCTGCCCATGCAGCAGTTGCGGCATCGCGTGCTTGTCGTGGACGTTGGCCGC
>JAYFSB010000170.1:0-4955 GCA_040946865.1 Burkholderia sp. | reverse complement strand
TGCGCTTCGTCTCGAAGCCTGCACCTTCGTCAGTCGCCACCGCCAGCGTTGGCTGTTTCATTTTCGTTTGCCTTGCTTGGGTCATATCCACCTATCTATAACGGCTGGACCACGGGGACGGTGAACTTGATCAGCATTGCCTTAAACCGTCGATGAGAGCCTAGTCTGGATCTTCAGCTCTCTTGAAATTTGAGTTGGTTACGAGACATGTGAGTTGATCTTCGAGAAGTCGAGCTTGACAGGCAACGGGGAAACCTCGGCCAGCCGGTTCTGGGTCTACGCACGCGCCGATCGCCACTCGGGCTCGACTGAACCGGCTGCGGTATGTTCGACTTCTCGTCGGACCGCAAAGGCGTCCATCCTCAAACCCGGCTCGCGGCATTCCACGGCATTCTGCAGGCGGATGCCTACGCCGGCTTCGGTCAACTGTATGCGAGTGGCTATGTTCATGAGGCAGCGTGCTGGGATCATGCCCGGCGCAAGAACTACGACATCCACGCGAGCACGCCGAGCTCGGATACCCAAACATTGCTCACGATGATTGGCGAGCGCTACGGCATCGAAGCCGATATCCGAGGCAAGCCACCCGATGAGCGCCTGCGCGTAGGACCGGAAAAGGTCAAGCCGCTGCTCGCCACATTCGAGGCAACGATCAGGGAGAAGCTCGCGACGCTGTCGACCAAGTCCACGCTCGCCAAAGCAATCAACTACTCGTTGAACCACTGGGCAGCGCTAGTGTTTCTACTGCGAGGACGGCCGGGCCGGATCAGCAACGCGCTTGCCGAGAACGCCCTACGCTGGGTCGCGCTCGGACGCAGGCATTATCTGTTCGTTGGCTCCGCCACCAGAGGCGAGCGGGCTGCTGCCCTGGAATGTCGCGGGCAAGCTGAAGTCAGCCGCCATTCCTCCGTCCACTACCTGATTGCCGATTAAATCCAGATAAATCGTGGACACGATCTCACGTGATTCACACGAATTCCACGTGCTCATCATCTTGCCTCACGCGCGTGCGAATGGGGGACCGGCCTTGCCGAGTCGCCTACGATGAAAGCAGGGCCGGCGCGAAATTTTGCGTCTGGCCCTGCTTTTTTGACGATCGGATCGCGACCGGGCGGTATCGGCGACTCGCCGGTCGCCACCGCGCCGCCTTACTTCTCCGTGGGGGCTGCCGTGGTACCGGACACTGGGGCGACCGGCACCGCGCGTTCGTTCCAGGCCGGCGCGGCCGGATCGCCGCCGTTGCGGTCCACCGGCACGCGCACGGTGCGCGTCGAACCGTTGCCTAGCGGGAAGTTGGCCAGCGCCGAGCGAGCCAGGTAGGGTATCGCCGTCACCAGCGAACCGCCGCCGTCAGAATTGCGCGCGCTGACGTTGTAAACCTCGCGGCCCGTGCCACGCTCGGTGATGCGGATCGTCAGCGAGCGCTCGTAGACGCGGTAGGTCTGGTTCACGTAGCCGGTCGGGAACGGGCCCCACGGGCCGAAGCCGCCCCAGGCACCGGTGCTACGCCAGTAAGGGCCGGGTCCGATCCAGGGGTCGTAGTAGACCGGCTGCGGCACGTTCACCAGATCGCCCTTGATACCGTAAGTGAGCGCCACCAGGTAGCGCGCCTGCTCGGCCGGCACGCGCCGGAACGACAGCGTCGACAATTCGTTAGCGACGATGTTTTCGTAGGTCGTCTGCTCCAGGCTGTTCTGCTCGTCCTGGCCGCGCGTGAAGGCGTAGGCACGGGTTGCGTCGCTTCCGCTCCAGTCGGAAAAGGCCGTGACCTGGGTGCTTACATAGCTCGCGCAGCCCGACAGCAGCACGACACAGGCGCTCGCAAGCCACAGGGCGGCACGGAACAACGTACGATTCGCTTTCATCTGGATCCTCGTGTTCGATGACGCCCGGCAGGCGCGCCGCCCGCCGGGACATCAGGCAGACCCGCCGGCCGGCGGAAAGTTCGGTCTGCACAATATTTTGATCCCTTTGTACAATGCACGGACGCCCCCGTCACGGTCACGAGCGGGTCGGCGAACTCCTACGCTCACGTACGACATGTCCGATACAGCCGCCCAATCCATCGTGATCCACCGTGCCGACTACACGCCGCCCGCGTTCCTCATCGACAGCGTCGAGCTCGAATTCGACCTAGTGCCACAGCGCACCGTGGTGCGCAACACCATGCGCGTGCGCCGCAATCCCGACGCCGCGCCTGCGCCGAACTTCGAACTGCCTGGCGAATCGCTAGAATTCATCGCCGCGCGCGTGAACGGCCAGCCGGCCGATGCGGTGCGCGCCCACGAGCACGGCCTGACGGTCGAGAACCTGCCCGACGCCCTCGAGCTGTCGATCGACAGCGCCTGCACGCCGGCCGGCAACACCACGCTGTCGGGCCTCTATGTATCGAGCGGCAACTTCTTCACGCAGTGCGAGGCGGAAGGCTTTCGCCGCATCACTTACTTCCCCGACCGCCCCGACGTGATGGCGACCTACACGGTCACGCTGCGCGCCGACAAAAGCGCCTACCCGGTGCTGCTGTCGAACGGCAACCTGGTCGATTCGGGCGAGCTGCCCGAGGGCCGCCACTTCGCCAGGTGGGAAGACCCGTTTCGCAAGCCGAGCTACCTGTTCGCGCTGGTGGCGGGCAAGCTGGTCGCGATCGAGGAGATTATCACTGCCACCTCGGGCTCGAAGAAGCTGCTGCAGGTCTGGGTCGAGCCGCACGATCTCGACAAGACCCGCCACGCAATAGATTCGCTGATTCACTCAATCCACTGGGATGAGTGGCGCTTCGGCCTCGAACTCGATCTCGACCGCTTCATGATCGTCGCGGTCGGCGATTTCAACATGGGCGCGATGGAAAACAAGGGACTCAATATCTTCAACACGAAATACGTGCTGGCTAATCCCGAGACGGCCACCGACGACGACTTCGCCAGTATCGAGGCGGTGGTCGGCCACGAGTACTTCCACAACTGGACCGGCAACCGCGTGACCTGCCGCGACTGGTTCCAGCTGAGCCTCAAGGAAGGCCTGACGGTGTTCCGCGACCAGGAGTTCTCGGCCGACATGTCGGCCGGCAAGGCCGACGACGCCGGCGCGCGCGCGGTCAAGCGCATCGAGAACGTGCGCGTGCTGCGCCAGTTGCAGTTCGCCGAGGACGCGGGCCCGATGGCGCACCCGGTGCGCCCCGAAAGCTATGTCGAGATCAACAACTTCTACACGATAACGGTCTATGAAAAGGGCTCGGAAGTCGTGCGGATGTACCAGACCCTGCTCGGCCGCGACGGCTTCCGGCACGGCATGGATCTCTACTTCGAGCGCCACGACGGCCAGGCCGTCACCTGCGACGACTTCCGCCACGCGATGGCCGACGCCAACGGCCGCGACCTGGCCCAGTTCGAGCGCTGGTACAGCCAGGCCGGCACGCCGCGCGTGACGGTCAAGGCCACCTACGATGCGGCCGCCAAGCGCTACACAGTGACGCTGCGCCAGGGTTACGGCGAGGCCTCGCCGGCCGCGCGCGAGACTCAGACCGGGCCGCTCCTGATTCCGTTCGCGATCGGCCTGATCGGCCCCGATGGCCAAGACCTGCCGCTGCGCCTGGACGGCGAGGCCGCTACCGGTGCCACCGCGCGCGTGCTGGAGCTGACCGAGACCGAGGCTAGCTATACCTTCGTCGACGTGCCGGCCGCACCGCTGCCCTCGCTGTTGCGCAACTTCTCGGCACCGGTGATCGTCGAGTACGACTACCGCGAGGATGAACTCGCCTTTCTGCTGGCCCACGACAGCGATCCGTTCAACCGCTGGGAAGCCGGCCAGCGTCTGGCCACGCGCAGCCTGCTCACGCTTGCGGAGCAGGCCGCTGAGGGTGCCGAACTCGCGCTCGGCGAAGCCTTCGTCGAAGCCTTCCGCCGCGTGCTGAGCGACGACACGCTCTCGCCGGCCTTCCGCGAACTTGCGCTGACCCTGCCCTCCGAGGCCTACCTGGCCGACCAGATGCACGAGGCGCACCCGACCGCCGTGCACCGCGCGCGCCAGTTCGTGCGCGGCCGTCTGGCCCAGGCGCTGCGCGCCGAGTGGCTGGCGATCCACGAACGCCATCGCGCGCCGGGCGACTATGCGCCGACGCCCCAGGCCGCCGGTCATCGCGCACTGAAGAACCTCGCTCTGACCTACCTGGCCGAGCTCGAGGAGCCGACCGAGGCCGTGCGCCTCGCCACCGCGCAATACGACAGCGCCAACAACATGACCGACCGTACCGCCGCGCTCGGCGCGCTGCTGTCAGCCTCGGCCGGTGCCGAGGCACCGGCTCGGCAGGCGCTGGCCGATTTCTACCAGCGCTTCGAGAAGGAAGCGCTGGTGATCGACAAGTGGTTCTCGATGCAGGCCACGCGCCGCGGCACGGCCGAGCATCCGACGCTGGACACCGTGCGCGAGCTGCTCGCGCATCCGGCCTTCAACCTAAAGAACCCGAACCGCGCACGCTCACTGATCTTCGCTTTCTGCGCGGCCAACCCGGCGCAGTTCCATGCCGCTGATGGCTCCGGTTATGCATTCTGGGCCGAGCAGGTACTCGCGCTCGACGCACTGAACCCGCAGGTGGCCGCGCGCCTGGCACGTTCGCTGGAAAACTGGCGACGCTTCACGCCAACACTGCGCGAGCGCATGCGCGAGGCGCTCGAGCGCCTCGCGACTAGCGTCAAGTCGCGCGACGTGCGCGAGATCGTCGAGAAGGCGCTCGCCTGATCCGGCATCCCTCTCTTCGCCCGCCATACAGAATGGCCGTGCCACTCACGCGGCCCGACCGTTTTTTCGGTGTGCCGAGCATGCGCAACAGCTTGGGGGTGTAAGTCCCCTGCCCAACCTGATGGTGGTGAAGGGCTAGGCAGCGTTCACATTTACGACTGGCCCAAATGCGCAGGCAAGCGATGCAAACACGAGATAGCTCTCGGTAAGCTTGTCATATC
>JAYFSB010000169.1:0-5006 GCA_040946865.1 Burkholderia sp. | reverse complement strand
GATTCTCGATCGCAAGCAGATCAACGTCGTCAGCGAAATGCTCGAGCAGTGGTGCACGAACGTCATGCGCTCGAAGAGCGATCCGATGAAGGGCGTCGCCCGCATGATCCGCAGTCATGTCGACGGCATCGTCGCCTGAACCGAGGCGCGTCAGACCGACGGCTTCCTGGAAGCCATCAACGGACTCTTCCAGGCCGCCAAGCGAAAGGCGCGTGGATACATCAACCTCACGACCATGCGCACCGTGCTGTTTTTGATCGCCAGCAAGCTCGACTTCTCGAAGATCAACTCACATGTCGCGTGGCCCACTCATTTTTCAAGAGAGCCTGAGAATTCGATCAGGCCGTTTGTGGTCGGAAGAAAGAACTGGCTGTTCAGCGACACGGTGGCCGGGGCGAAGGCGAATAACGTCGACGTGTATCAGTACCTCATCGACCTGTTCAAGGCTCTGCCGCTTGCGCAGAGGGTCGACGACTACGAAGCACTGTTGCCGTGGAATCTCGGTAAGTCCGTTCGAAAACCGGGTGCCTGAGCACTAACCGATCTGGCGCGATGCCGCAAGGGGCGGGTTCACCGATTGCTTACCGCGAGATGGCGGCGCAGCCGCTCGGCGCACCGATGTCCGGGTGGGTCGGGCGCTGGGTTCACGTAGCGACTCGGACATCGTAAGGCTCCCGGTGTTTGGCTAGCGCGGCTGGTCGGCGCCGTGGATGCCATGCGCGGGGCTGCCCGCATCAGGCCCCGACAAGCCGAAGTGCCGATAGGTCAGCAGGGTGGCGACGCGCCCGCGCGGCGTGCGCTGCAGGAAACCCTGCTGGATCAGGTAGGGCTCGAGCACGTCCTCGATGGTGTCGCGTTCCTCTCCTATCGCCGCGGCCAGAGTGTCGACGCCGACCGGGCCGCCGTCGAACTTGTGCAGGATCGCCTCGAGCAGCTTACGGTCGATCTGGTCGAAACCGACCGGATCGACGTCGAGCATCGCCAGCGCTGCGTCGGCCACCTCAGCGGTGATCGCGCCGTCGGCCTTGACCTCGGCGTAGTCGCGTACGCGGCGCAGCAGGCGGTTGGCGATCCGCGGCGTGCCGCGTGAGCGGCGCGCGATCTCGAACGCGCCCTGCGGATCGATGCGGGCATGGAGCAGCGAGGCCGAGCGCTGGACGATTCTCGACAGCTGGCCCGCGTCGTAGAACTCCAGTCGCGCGACGATCCCGAAACGGTCGCGCAGCGGGTTGGTCAGCATGCCGGCGCGGGTGGTCGCGCCAACCAGGGTGAAGGGCTGGAGGTCGAGCTTGACGCTGCGCGCGGCCGGCCCCTCGCCGATCATGATGTCGATTTGGTAGTCCTCGAGCGCCGGGTACAGGATTTCCTCGACCACCGGCGAGAGCCGGTGGATCTCGTCGATGAGCAGCACGTCGTTGGCTTCGAGGTTGGTGAGCAGGGCGGCCAGGTCGCCCGGGCGCTCCAGCACCGGGCCGGATGTCTGCCGCAAGTTCACCCCCATCTCGCGCGCAATGATGTACGCGAGCGTGGTCTTACCCAGACCCGGCGGGCCGAACAGCAGCACATGGTCGAGCGCTTCCGAGCGGCGCTTGGTGGCCTCGATGAAGATCTCCAGCTGCCGGCGCACCTTTTCCTGGCCGACGTATTCGTCGAGCTGGCGCGGGCGCAGCGCGCGTTCGAACGTCTCTTCGTGCGACGAGGCGGGCGCGGCGGCGATCACGCGTTCGCCGGCGAGTTTGTCGGTTTCGATCATGGGCGCATTGTACCGTGCGGCCTGTCGTCCAAGAATCGACCGAACGGACCGACTCGCGCGCCGTCGCCTCAGATCTTCGAGAGCGCCTTCAGCGAGAGCTTGATGCCGTCGGATACGCTGGCGCCAGCCGGCACGTCCTTGATCGCGGCCAGCGCTTCCTTTTCCGAATAACCGAGCGCGAGTAGCGCGTTGAGGATGTCAGTCGCGTGGTCCGACTGCGAGGCCTGGCCGGCCAGTTCGCCGAGATCGGCACCGAGTTGTCCTTGAGTTCGAGTAGCAGGCGCTCGGCGGTTTTCTTGCCGATGCCGGGCAGGCGCGTCAGGCGCGCGCTGTCCTGCAGGGTGACCACCTGCGAGAGCTCCTGCACGCTCATGCCGGAAAGCACGGCCAGCGCCATGCGCGCGCCAACCCCGCTGATCTTCAGCAGCTCGCGGAAGGTGGTGCGCTCTTGCGGCGTCAGGAAGCCGTACAGCAGGTGGGCGTCCTCGCGCACGATCAGCTGGCTGAGCAGCACCACGCGCTCGCCCATGTGCGGCAGGTTGTAGAAGGTGCTCATCGGCACGTCGAGCTCGTAGCCGACGCCGTTGCAGTCGACGAGCAGATGGGGCGGATTCTTTTCGAGCAGGGTGCCGGCAATGCGACCGATCATGGCGAGGGTGAGGGCGAAGAGGGACGGAAAGCGCGAGTGTAGCGCAGGCAGGGGCGCGGTACGCCCGGCGGCGGGCTCAGCCGACCAGCCGGCCGCGCCGGACACAATATCCCTTCTTGCCGAGCGTGGGAGCCAGGCCGCCGAGCGTGGCGAGCACGTCACCGGCATTCGCATGGCAGATCGCCATGCCGAGCGCGTCGGCCGCGTCGGTGCCGGGCAGGCCCGACAGGCCGAGCAGGCGCACCACCATCTGCTGCATCTGCTCCTTGGTGGCACGGCCGTAGCCGACCACCGCCTGCTTCAACTGGGTAGGCGTGTATTCGGCCACCGCCAGGCCGCAGATTGCCGCGCCGCGAGCCTGGCCGAGCAGCAGCGTGGACTGCGGGTTGATGTTGACGAACACCTTCTCGATCGCTGACTGGTCGGGCCGGTACTCGCGCACCAGGGTCGAGACGCCATCGAAAATGATACCCAGGCACACCGAGAGTTCGGCGGTCGGGATGCGGATCACTCCGCTCGTCACGTAGGCGCGCCGGCTGCCCTGCACGTCGATCACGCCGAAGCCGGTGACACGCAGGCTGGGGTCGATGCCGATGATAGGCATGAAGGGCCGATGGGGAGCGGGCGGAAAGGCCGTGGATGGGACGATGGTACAACGATCGCCGGGCACGGCAGGCGAATCGCGACCGGGCCCTGCCCCACAGCCGTTGCGTGCTTCTGCGAAGGAGTGCCGATCGGGCACCCGAAGGCGCGCGCGATCAGTGGCGGAAGTGGCGGATGCCGGTCAGCACCATCGCGATTCCGTGTTCGTCGGCCGCTGCGATCACCTCATCGTCGCGCATCGAGCCGCCCGGGTGGATTACCGCGGTAGCGCCGGCGGCTACCACCACGTCAAGGCCGTCGCGGAACGGGAAGAAGGCGTCCGAAGCGACCGCCGAGTCGGCCAGCGTCAGGCCCGCGTTCTGCGCCTTGATACCGGCGATGCGTGCCGAGTCGACACGGCTCATCTGGCCCGCGCCGACGCCGAGCGTCATGCCGTTGCCGCAGAACACGATCGCGTTCGACTTGACGAACTTAGCGACGCGCCAGGCGAACAGCAGGTCGTCGAGTTCCTTCAGGGTCGGCTGGCGCTTGGTGACTACGCGCAGCTCGTCGGGCTGCACGTTGCGCGAATCGAGCGACTGTACCAGCAGGCCACCGCCGACGCGCTTCAGGTCAAAGGCGTTGATGCCGTCGCCGCGCGCGATCTCGAGCAGGCGCACGTTCTGCTTGGCGGCGAACACCTGGCGCGCCGCGGCCGAGAAGAACGGCGCGATCAGCACTTCGACGAACTGCTTGGCCACCGCCTGCGCGGCGGCCTCGTCCACTTCACGGTTGAACGCGATGATGCCGCCGAAGGCCGAGGTCGGGTCAGTTTGGAAGGCCTTGGCATAGGCCTCGGCCGCATCGGTGCCGACTGCCACGCCGCACGGGTTGGCGTGTTTGATGATCACACAGGCCGGGGCGTCGAAGGTCTTCACGCATTCCCAGGCCGCGTCGGAGTCGGCGATGTTGTTGTAGGACAGTTCCTTGCCCTGCAGCTGGCTGTAGTTCGCCAGCGACCCGGCCGGCGCGGCCAGGTCTCGGTAGAACACGGCGCTCTGGTGCGGGTTCTCGCCGTAGCGCAAGTCCTGCACCTTGTCGAAAGCCAGGTTCAGCGTGGCCGGGTAGGGCTGGTGCGTGGCGTGCTGCAGCTCCTCGGCCAGGCTGGTCAGGTAGTTGGTGATCGCGCCGTCGTACTGCGCGGTATGCGCGAACACCCTGGTGGCGAGACGGAAGTTGGTCGGGTAGCCGACCGTGTTGCCGTTGGCCTTCATCTCCTCGAGCACCACGGCGTAGTCGGCCGGGTCGATGATCACCGTCACGTGGCGATGGTTCTTCGCGGCCGAGCGCAGCATGGTCGGGCCGCCGATGTCGATGTTCTCGATCGCGTCGGCTAGCGTGCAGTCGTCCTTGGCGATGGTCGCGACGAACGGGTACAGGTTCACCACCAGCAGATCGATGGTCGGGATGCAGTACGCGTCGAGCGCCTGCATGTGCTCGGGCAGGTCGCGGCGCGCCAGGATCCCGCCGTGCACCTTCGGATGCAGCGTCTTAACGCGCCCGTCGAGCATCTCGGGGAAGCCGGTGTAGTCGGCCATTTCGGTCACCGGAAGACCCGCCTCGGTGAGCAGTTTCGCGGTGCCGCCCGTCGATAGCAGCTTGACGCCCTGCTGTGAGAGGGCCAACGCGAATTCGACGATACCGGTTTTATCCGAAACGGAGAGGAGCGCTTGCTTGATCATGATGGGGAGCACCAGTAGCCAATAGCCAGGAAAACGGAAACGAAGCGAAAACGTACGCGGCGCGATGAGTCTCTGGACACGATGGAACGGATCGTGCCGTGGGCGGCATTGTGTGCATTGATCGAGCCGTACTACCCGAAATGTGGCAACGAACGCCCGCCGATTGGCCTGGGGCGCATGCTGCAGATTCATTTCATTCAGCTGGTTCAGGCAATGCTGATCAAGTGTCTGCATTCGTGATGTCGTCAAGCCTGCGAAGCGAATCGATCATGAACGAAGT
>JAYFSB010000168.1:0-5016 GCA_040946865.1 Burkholderia sp. | reverse complement strand
CTTCGTTCATGATCGATTCGCTTCGCAGGCTTGACGACATCACGAATGCAGACACTTGATCAGCATTGCCTTAAAGTACCTCTGTTGAGTTTCGCGTGGATGGTAAATTGCTCGATTTGCACGTGAGCGGCGGTAATCATGCATAGCAAGTTGTTCGAGACGGCTTTGGGTATCAGCGATCCGTGGTTTGTGAACAGCATCGATTTCGACGCGACTGCGAAGCGGTTGCCGGTCAACATCAATTTCGTTGCCGGCAGTCGCTTCCCGCACCCAGAGATCGCCGAGTCCGCCCGAGTGGGCCGGCACAAGCTCAAGGGCTTCACGCTGCTGTTCAAGGCAATGGTGCTGATGCTCGCCCAGCAAATGGCGTTCACTGCAGTCGCCTGTACCGTCGGAGAGTCCTGGCATCGGGTGAATGCCATTTGCAAACGCTATGTCGAACTCGCGCTCGCCAAGATTGCGACATGACGAGCATTACCGTCGACGAGACGTACTGCCAGCGCGGACACAACTACCTGACGCTCGTGGTTGATGCGCTCGAACGCAAAGTCGTGTTCATGACCGAAGGCAAGGATGCTGCGACGATCGAAGCGTTCGTCGCAAACCTACGCGAGCATGGAGGATAGCCCGAGCAGATCACGTCGGTCAGCATTGACATGTCGCCCGCGTTCATCAAAGGCGTCGAGACGAACCTGCTGAATGCTCGCATCACCTTCGACAAGTGCCACGTCGTCGCTCATGCGTCGAAAGCCGTGGACCTATGCGGCGAATCGGGCAGCGAACCGATCCGGAACTCAAGGGATTGCGATGGATGGCTGCTGCTGAAAGGACCGCGACCAGCGACCCGCCCGCGCGTGGCGCTATCGTGAGCAACTTCGGGAGATTCTCGATCACAAGCAGATCAACGTCGTCAACGAAATGCTCGAGCAGTGGTGCACGAACGTCATGCGCTCGAAGGTCGATTCGATGAAGGACCGTCGCCTGGACCCAGATGCGTCAGACCAACGGCTTCCTGGAAGCCATCAACGGACTCTTCCAGGCCGCCAAGCGAAAGGCGCGCGGGGGATACACCAACCTCACGACCATGCGCACCGTGCTATTTCTGATCGCCGGCAAGCTCGACTTCTCGAAGATCAACCCACATGTCCCGTAACCCACTCAAATTTCAAGAGAGCCAAAAGGAAAAGGCGCACTGTCTGACGACAGTGCGCCTTTGGGAACAGCGGAGAGGGCCGATCGGCGATCAGCCGGCCGCCTCTTGCATCATGCATGTGTAGGCAGCGAGCGCGGCGCGCATCTTCTTCATCGCGCTGGCCTCGATCTGGCGGATCCGCTCGGCCGACACGCCGAACTCGGCGGCCAAGTCGTGCAGCGTCGAGCTGCCCGAGCCGTCGTCGTCGACATTGAGCCAGCGCGCCTCGATGATGCGGCGGCTGCGCACGTCGAGCGACTCGAGCGCTTCCGAGATGCCGTCCGTCTGCAGGCGGTCACGTTGGCGCGAGGCGATCACGGCCGTCGGCTCGTTGTGCGAGTCGGCCAGGTAGGCAATCGGCGCGAAAGATTCCTCGCCGTCGTCGACCTGCCCTTCGAGCGCGATATCGCCACCCGACAGTCGCGTTTCCATCTCGGCGACATCCTCGCGCTTGACATTTAGCTCCTGGGCGAGGCTGTCAATTTCCTCGGGCGTCATTGCCTGCATGTCTTTCTTGTGGCTGCGCAGGTTGAAGAACAGCTTGCGCTGCGCCTTAGTGGTCGCAACCTTCACCATGCGCCAGTTGCGCAGAATGTATTCGTGGATCTCGGCCTTGATCCAGTGGATCGCATATGAGACCAGGCGCACGTTCTGGTTCGGGTCGAAGCGCTTGACGGCCTTCATCAGGCCGACATTGCCTTCCTGGATCAGGTCGCCGTGCGGCAGCCCGTAGCCGAGGTAGTTGCGCGCGATCGACACCACCAGGCGAAGGTGCGACAGCACCAGCCGACGGGCCGATCCGAGATTATTCTGGTCGCGGAATTCGGTCGCGTACTGACGCTCCTCCTCGAGCGTCAGCATCGGAATCCGGTTCACCGACTGAATATAGGCGTCAATATTGCCCAGCTGACCGGGCAGCATCGATTGGGACGCGAGCGCCAGCGAGCCTGCCGACGAGGCCTTCGCAGGCACCGGGTCAAGCGTATTCGGAAGGGTTAGAGCGTTGCTCACTTACATAAACTCCTTTGGAATCAGGGACGAGCCCCGTTACAAGGCGATTCCACCGAGCTATTCTAGCACTCTCGCCAAGTGAGTGCTAAAGACATAGAGGGGAGAGAGCCGTTCGAGTTCCCGCTGCTCTATCGAAGACGTCGTATTTATAGATACTACTCGTTGTTACTTAGCCGCAACGAGTCTTGAAAAGACTAATTTTACGTTTTTCAATCAATTTCCGACACAGGATTTTGATTTTTATCGATTACGAAGCAAATCATTTCGCGAGACGAGCCCGATTAGAAATATCCTTTACCATAAGATTCTGTTCGATTTGAGCCGGACGTGAGACCCGCGCCGGCGCTCCATTTAACCCAGGAATCTGGAGTGAAAGATGCAGAGCAAGAAAAGTCTCAGGGTGGGACGGTGGCTGGCCGGCGCGGTGCTGGCCACCAGTCTGGCGGGCGGCTCAAATGCCGCGTTCGCCGACCGCTGGGGGGGACAGCTCGCGGGCAGCATCGCCGACCACGACATAAAGAAGGCCGATTTCGGCGTAGTTTGGAATCCGGGCTGGTCCTGGTGGCAGATGGGCGACTGGCATTTCACCTTCGTCATGGAAGGACATGCATCGTACTGGCATTACGGCGGCGATCACGCCGTCCATGCGAACATCGGCGAATTCGGGGTCACGCCGGTGTTCCGCTTCATCAAGCGCAGCGGCGCGATCCGGCCGTTCTTCCAGGCTGGCGCGGGCCTGTGCCTGCTGACCCACCCGACCATCGCGACCAACTACACGATGTCGACGGCGTTCCAGTTCGCCGACATGGTCGGCGTCGGTGCGCAGTTCGGCGACCATCAGCAGTACCAGGCCAGCTTTCGCTTCCAGCACGAGTCGAACGCCAGCATCAAAGATCCGAATCCTGGTATAAATTTTAGCCAAATCTACGTGCAGTATAACTTCTGAACGGCACGCTCCCGGCGCGCGGAGGCTGAGAGTGCGGCGACGATGACAAAAGTGATCGAAGCGATTCGTGTACTGGAGCGCGACCGGTTCCGCGCGATGGTCGAAGGCGATGGCGAGGCGCTTGACGCCTTGCTCTCGGAGCACGTCTATCTACGTGCATACCAATGGCAAGCGCGAGTCGAAACAGCAGTTCATCGATGCGATCACCGTCGGCCGTCGCCGTTATCGTCAGATCGAAGTACAGTCGCAGGACGTGATGCCGGTCGGCGGCGAGGCCTTCGTCGTTACCGGCCGAGTGATCGTTGAACTCGAGGCGAACAACGGCGGCATCGTCTTCCCGATCGCCTATACCGCGCTGCAGGCACAGGGAAGCCGCCCGTGGCGGTTGCTTGCCTGTGGCATACCTCGGTATTCGAAGTGGCCTGATGGGCTGCGTATTTCGGCGAACGTGATCAGTGGTTCCAATTGAGGCTCTCTTGAAATTTGAGTGGGTTATGGGACATGTGGGTTGATCTTCGAGAAGTCGAGCTTGCCGGCGATCAGAAACAGCACGGTGCGCATGGTCGTGAGGTTGGTGTATCCGCGTGCCTTTCCCTTGGCGGCCTGGAAGAGTCCGTTGATGGCTTCCAGCAAGCCGTTGGTCTGACGCGTCTGGGTCCAGGCGACGATGCCGTCGACATGACCGCGGATCATGCGGGCGACGTCCTTCATCGGATCGACTTTCGAGCGCATGACGTTCGCGCACCACTGCTCGAGCATGTCGCTGACGACGTTGATCTGCTTGCAATCGAGAATCTCCCGAAGTTGCTCGCGATAGCGCCATGCGCGGGCGGCCTGCTTGGTCGCGACATTCACGATCAGGGTATCGAGATCGGCGTGTTGCGCGGCGGTTAGCCGATCGCGATCCTTCAGCAGCAACCATCGCAATCCATTGAGTTCCGGATCGGTTCGCTGCTCGATTCGCCGCATTGGGTCCACGGCTTTCGAGGCATGAGCGACGACGTAAAACTTGCCGGAGGTGATGCGAGCCTTCGGCAGGTTCGTCTCGACGCCTTTGATGAACGCGGGCGACATGTCAATGCTGACACACGTGATCTGCTTGGGCTCTCCCCCATGCTCGCGACGAACGCTTCGATCGTCGCAGCATCCTTGCCTTCGGTCACGAACACGACTTTGCGTTCGAGCGCATCAGCCACGAGCGTCAGGTAGTTGTGTCCCCGCTGGTAGGACGTTTCGTCGACGGCAATGCTTGTCATGTCGGATAGATCGATCTCGGCGAGCGCGAGTTCGACATAGCGTTTGCAAATAGCGTTCACCCGATGCTAGGGTCTGTTTAGGCAATGCTGATCAAGTTCACAGTCCCCGTGGTCCAGCCGTTATAGATAGGTGGATATGACCAGAGCAAGGCAAACGAGAATGAAACAGCAAACGCTGGCGGTGGCGGCTGACGAGGGTGCAGTCTTCGAGACGAAGCGCAAACGTACGCGGCGCGATGAGTTTCGGGATCCGATGGAACGGATCGTGCCGTGGCGGCATTGTGTGCGCTGATCGAGCCGTACTACCCGAAACGTGGCAACGGACGCCCGTCGATTGGCCTGGGGCGCATGCTGCGGATTCATTTCATTCAGCACGGGTCCAATCTAGACGACCTTGCCTGCGAGGAAGCGCTGTACGACAGCACGAGCCTGCACCACTTCGTTGGCATCGACTTTGGGCCGTGAAGCGGTGCTGGATGCGACAACGATACTCAAATTCCAACGCCTGCTCGAGAAGCACAAGCTCGGCGAGGCAATCTTTGCAGGGATGAGCCGGGTGCTGCAGGCTAGCGGTATGAAGCTCAGTCGCGGCACGATCGTCGATGCCACGT
>JAYFSB010000167.1:0-5035 GCA_040946865.1 Burkholderia sp. | reverse complement strand
TCCACACAAATTCCACGTGCTCATCATCTTGCCTCACGCGCGTGCGAATGGGGGACTGGCCTTGCCGAGTCGCTTACGATCGCCTCGGCACCCACGGAAGATAAAATAGGCGGCTATCCAGCGGATTTTCTGCGAGCGCTGTCTGCACTTTCGCAGCCAGTCCCTGGAATCCGAAACGCATATCGGTGACGCCCACCGCAAGCCAGATAGGTGTACCGGTAGGCAAAGAGATCATGATCGCAGGCTCTCCAATACGGTTCGCAGCATATCGGGGTCGACAACGCCATCGACCTTGACCACCGCTCGTTCGATCCGGACTTCAATCGTGCCAACGGGTACGGCCGGTTTCGCGATCTCCGGTTTGATTGGTGGCGCTGCGATGACCTCCGGCCTCATATCGCTCACGCCCGTCACTGGCAGCAGCGTTGCCTCTGACGCCCTTTGCTCGGCACGATACCGGTGCCGCCAGGTGAACGCCAGATTCGCATTCAGACCATGCTCGCGGGCCAGGCCAGTTTAGCGACTGAAACACCTGGCTCGCACGCGGCGATTGCGATGCGGTACCGGAACTCAGGACTATAGTTCGGGCGGCCTTTGCGACTACCCGGCTTCTCAGTGTCTAACAAAGTGGTGTCCATCACCTCGAAAATGATGGACGCCACTTTGGCGTCGATTTTTGCTGGCGTCTACGACGGCCATGCCGAGTCACTTACCCTAGATTCGGTGCCGAGGCACCCGGCCGAGGCAGGCCAGGGCACGCTGGACGCGGCCTAGCCGGGCCCAGCCCGAAAGTCGGGCTAGCGAGAAGAGGGCAAGGTTCTTGCACGCGGCCGGCGAGCCACCCTGACTCAGCCTGATCCGAAAGTGGCTCGCGATCCATGACATCAATCGCATCGGGGTCTTGAAATCGCTCCAGCCGGCCCCATTTCGGTACCCAAAGACACAATTCCGCACGGATTCGGCCCCGCCGTCGAGCGAGCGCCGGTGGCTCCAGGCCGGATCCCCACCTCACTCATTCCCTTTGGCTACAGGAAAACGCAATGGCACATGAAACGATGAGCTTCCAGGCGGAGGTCAAGCAGCTCCTCCATCTGATGATCCATTCGCTGTACAGCAACAAGGAAATCTTCCTTCGCGAACTGGTGTCGAACGCGGCCGACGCGGCCGACAAGCTCCGTTTCGAGGCGCTGGAAAACGGCACCCTCTACGAGAACGATCCGAACCTGCGGATCCGCATCGACTACGACAAGGCCGCGCGCACCGTCACGATTGACGACAACGGCATCGGCATGAGCCGCGACGAGGCGATCGCCAACCTGGGCACCATCGCGCGCTCGGGCACCAAGGAATTCTTCTCCAAGCTGTCGGGCGACCAGCAGCGCGACGCGGCGCTGATCGGCCAGTTCGGCGTGGGTTTCTACTCGGGCTTCATCGTCGCCGACTGTATCACGGTCGAAACACGCCGCGCCGGCGCGCCGGCCTCGGAAGGCGTACGCTGGGAAAGCGCGGGCGAGGGCGACTTCACGGTCGCGGCGATCGAGCTCGCGCAGCGCGGCACCACCATCACCCTGCACCTGCGCGAGGGCGAGGACGAGCTGCTCTCGTCCTACAAGCTCAAGTCGATCATCCGCAAGTACTCGGACCACGTCAGTCTGCCGATCCTGATGAAGGCGGAAGAGTGGGACCAGGAAAAGGGCGAGATGGTCGAGAAGGACGAGGACGAGACCATCAACCAGGCTAGCGCGCTCTGGATCCGCTCCAAGCAGGACATCAGCGACGAGCAGTACAAGCAGTTCTACCAGCACGTCGCGCATGACCACCAGGACCCGCTGGCCTGGACCCACAACCGCGTCGAGGGCCGCAGCGAATACACACAGCTGCTCTACGTGCCGGCGCACGCGCCCTTCGACATGTGGAACCGCGACTACCGCGGCGGCCTGAAGCTGTACGTGAAGCGCGTGTTCATCATGGACGACGCCGAGCAGCTGCTGCCGCAGTACCTACGTTTCGTGAAGGGTATCGTCGACTCAGCCGACCTGCCGCTCAACGTGTCGCGCGAGATCCTGCAGGAAAGCCGTGACGTGCGCACCATCCGCGACGGCGTGACCAAGCGCACGCTATCGATGCTGGAAGAGCTCGCGAACGCCGAGGACGATCCCGGCAAGGACAAGTACAAGACCTTCTGGATCGAGTTCGGCCAGGTGCTGAAGGAAGGCGTGGGCGGGGACAACGCCAACCGCGAGCGCGTCGCCAAGCTGCTGCGCTTCGCCTCGACGCAGAGCGAGACGGCCGAGCAGAACGTCTCGCTGGCCGACTACGTTTCGCGCATGAAACCCGAGCAGAGTAAGATTTATTATGTCACGGCCGACACCTGGCAGGCTGCCACCCACAGCCCGCACCTCGAGGTGTTCCGTAAGAAGGGCGTCGAGGTGTTGCTGCTGACCGATCGCGTCGACGAGTGGATGCTGTCTTACCTGAACGAGTTTGACAGCAAGCCGCTGGTCAGCGTGGCGCGCGGCGACCTCGATCTCGGCGCGCTCGACGACGAGGAGAAGAAGGCGCACGAGGAAACTGGCGAGGCAATGAAGCCGGTGGTCGAGAAGATCAAGGAAACGCTCGGCAACAAGGTCAAGGAAGTGCGCGTGACCTTCCGCCTGACCGATTCGCCCTCCTGCCTGGTGGCCGACGACAACGACATGAGCGGCTACCTGCAGCGCATGCTCAAGGCGGCCGGCCAGCAGGCACGGGCGATGCAGCCGATCCTCGAAGTCAACCCCGAGCATCCGCTGATCAAGCAGTTGAAGCCCGAAGGTACCGACTTCGCCGACTGGTGCCACCTGCTGCTCGACCAGGCGCTGCTGGCCGAGGGTGGCGCGCTGGAAGACCCGGCCGCCTTCGTCAAGCGCACCAACGCACTGCTGCTGTCGCGCGCAGCGTGACACGGCCACGTCCCGCGATTGGCTCAGTGCGGCGGTTCGCTGACGGCGCACCTGGCTACGCTCGGTGTGGTCAGCGTGCGCGTCACGCGCGAGACCGTGGCGGCGCGCCCTGCGTCGCCGCGCACAGCCTCACGCCGCTCGGCGCGAGCGGCGGCGTCGTGTGGCAGGGCGAGCCGCCGGCTGCGCACGCAGCCGCTCGCCAAGTTGCTCTACAGCAATGCGCGAGTCTCCCGCTCGGCCCTGGTGAGCCGGTGCCTGATCGCCGGCCATCCGCTCCACCTGCTGGCGGCGCGGGCCTTGCCCGAGGGCGAGCCGGTGCCGCATACGTTCGCCGCGCGCCGTTGATGGTCAGCGAGTGCATGCTGCTGGCGCTGTGGCGGCGCGTGGGTGGAGCTGGGGCACTTGAGCTGGTGCCGGGCGCGGCCGCATGAGCGAGGCCACGCAGGCACCAGGCCTGGCGCTCAAGCGGAGCTTCCCGCCGGTGGTGGACGAGCACACGCGCGTGCTGATCCTCGGCAGCCTGCCCGGCGAGGTCTCGCTGACGCAGAGTCGCTATTACGCGCATCCGCAGAACCGTTGCTGGCACCTGCTCGGCGAGGTGCTCGACACCGAGCTGATTGCCCTCGACTACACGCAGCGCCTGCAAACCATGCAGCAGCACCGCATCGGCCTGTGGGACGTGGTGGCCGAGGCCACCCGCATCGGCAGCCTTGACAGCCGAATCCGCGACCACGCCAGCAACGATCTTGTTACCCTAGTGAAGAGCCTGCCGCAGCTCGCGGCGATCGCCTTCAACGGCGGCATGGCGGCCAGGTTCGGCACGCGCGCGCTTGGCGAATACTGCGCCGCCTACGCGCTGCTCAGGCTGCCGTCGAGCAGCCCCACCTACGCGGCGCTGCCCTATGCGGACAAGCTGCTGCAATGGCGCGCGCTGGCCGCCTTCCTGTCCTGATACGAAGCCACGCATCGACGCACGGCGAATTCGGCCGTGCCTGTCGGGCCGCTCATGCCGCGCCGATGCTATGCTTTCATCCCTACCGTATTCACTGAGTCGCGCGGCCTGCGCGATCTATCCTCCAGATGACCCGACTGATCAAGCGCGCGGCCGCCGAGGCGCGTGCGTTTCGCCGCGACAACGAAACTCTCGCCCAGCGCCCCGAGGGGCGGACCAAATCGCGCGCGAACCGCGACGACATGAGCGACGCGCCGCGCAAGCCACGTTTCGCGCCGGTCACGTTCTCCGAGGAGCGCGGCGTGCGCTACCTGCATTTCGGCACCGAGTGGGTGCAGGGCGCGATGCGGCTCTCGAAGCCGCTGGCGATCGAACTCGAGTACGCGCAGCAGATGATGGCCTGGCTACTGTTCCTCGACACGCCCAAGCGGATCGTCCAGCTGGGCCTGGGCACCGGCGCACTGACCAAGTTCGCGCATGCCTACCTGCCGCAGGCACGCGTCGAGGCGGTCGAACTGAATCCGGCGGTGATCATCGCCGCGCATTCGATGTTCGCGCTGCCGCCCGACGACGAGCGCCTGACGGTGCACGAGGCCGACGCCTGGGACTTCGTCAACGACGCGGCCAACCGCAGCACCACCGGCGCTCTGCAGATTGACCTGTACGATGCCACCGCGCGTGGCCCGGTGCTCGATAGCGTGGCCTTCTATCGTGCGGTGCGCGGCTGCCTGGTCGAGGCCGGTGTGGCCACCATCAACCTGTTCGGCGAACACCCGAGCTTCGTGCGCAACATGAAGCACCTCAACGCCGCCTTCGATTCGCGCGTGATTGCGTTGCCGAAAGTACACGAGGGCAACCGCGTCGCGCTGGCCTTCTCGGGCTCGGCCCTGTCGGTGTCCTACGCGCAGCTCGAGGCGCGCGCGGCGTTGCTCGAGCACACGCTGAAGCTACCCGCGTGCCAGTGGGTGAAAGCTTTGAAAAAATCGAAAGCCGAGCTTGGCGACGGGCAATTTTAAGGTTGAAGTGCAACAGAAGCCTGCCTCTATTGAATTTCGAGTGGGTGGTAGATTGCCCGATTTGCACGTGAGCGACGGTAGTCATGCATAGCAAGTTGTTCGAGACGGCTTTGGGTATCAGCGATCCG
>JAYFSB010000166.1:0-5050 GCA_040946865.1 Burkholderia sp. | reverse complement strand
CCGCGTCTCCACTCGATATGACAAGCTTGCCGAGAGCTATCTCGTGTTTGCATCGCTTGCCTGCGCGTTTGGGTCAGGCGTAAATGTGAACACTGCCTAGGATCGTCAATCGTCGTGGAAAAGGCAAGTCGACCGGTGCACCATCGGACGGCGGTTCCGGCGCGGCATGACAAAAATTGTCAAATCCACGACGTGGCGAGGTTTCCGGCGGGAATTAGAGGCGGCGGGAGGGCGCGATGCGCGCGGCGCGGTGAGCCGCGCCGGCACCGGCCTCGCTCGGGCAGCGCACCGTGCCCTGGGCGGAGGATTTCAGCGGGGCCGGCTGGGCGGCCAGCACGCGCACGCCGGCAGCGATCCGCGCGGCCAGCTCGCCGACCGTCTGCCGGTGGCCGGCCACTAGCGCGTCGTAGCCACTGCCGACCTTCTCCACCAGGGTGCTGCGGCAGGTCATCATCGACTGCGTGGCCAGCGAGCGCACGCTCCACACCGCATCGAGCGCGGCCTTGTCGCCGGGCCAGGATTCGAAGCGCTGCACGTCGACGCTGACGCGGTAGACCGGCACGCCCGGCGGCGTAGGCGCAGCGGCCACATCGATGGTGCCGAGCCGGCGCGTCAGCGCCGAGGACAGCGCGCGGCGGATTTCGTCGGCCGGCGGCGAGGCCCAGCGATGCTCCTCGAGCACGTCGACGCGCGACTCGCCGCGCTGGACCACCAGCTGGTTCTTGGCGACCTGCTCGGACACGTTGACGGCCGGCACCTGGATCAGGAAGGTCGGATTGGCCAGCAGGCTACGGCTAGCCGTGACGGTGTCTGCGTCGCTCGAAAGCGTGTAAAAGTGCGAGGGTGCCGAGGCGCAGCCGGCCAACAGCGCCGCGCCCGACAGAGCCGTGAGGGCGGCCGCGGCGGCCAGCGCCGGCAGGCTGCCGCGCGCGGCGCGGCGAGTCGAACGGGGCGTGGTGGCGCTCATTTCTGGTCTCCGGGTTTGCCGCGGAGCAGCGACTCGGGATGCCGCTCCATGTAGTCGGCGAGGTTGTTCAGCGACTGCAGGGTGTGCGTAAACTCCTTGAGCGCGCCGCGCACGTCCGCCTGCAGCGGCGAATCCTGCTGCAGGGTCGCCTCGGCTGTGGCGAAGGTCTGCTTGGCCGCCGACAGGGTGTCGCGCGCCTGCGGCGCGACTTGCATGTCGAGCTGTTGGAATAGCTGATCGACATGCTTGAGCGCCTCGTTGAGGTTGTTGCCAATCTGATCGAACGGCACCTTGTCGAGCTTCTTGGCGATATCGGCCACCTGCAGATGCAGCTCGTCGAGCGTGTTCGGTACGGTGGGCAGCTCGACCGGCTGGTGGTTCAGGTCGATCTTGACCGGCTGCGCCTTCGGGAAGAAGTCGACTGCCACGTAGAGCTGGTTGGTCAGCAGATTGCCGGTACGCAGCTGGCCGCGCAGGCCGTGCTCGACCAGGCGCGTGAGAATGTCGCGCTGGGCCGGCTTGCCGGCCTTCTCGACCAGATCGCGGAAGCGCTTGCCGAGCCGCTCCGGATAGATGTTCATGGTGACCGGCATCATTAAGTTCTTGGTCTTCGGGTCGTAGTCGATGGCGATGTTGGTGACGTTGCCGAGCACGATGCCGCGGAAATTGATCGGTGCACCCACCGACAGCCCGCGCAGCGACTGGTTGAAATTCATCACCACCTCGACCGGCAGGCCGTCCGGATCGAGCATCGCATCGCCTTCGTCGGAATCGAGCCGGAAGGTCGCGCCGTTCGACACCGGGCCGCCGGCCGACTGGTTCGGCGGCGACTGGAAGGCCAGGCCGCCGAGGATCACGGTGGCCAGCGACTGCGTGTTGAGCTTGAAGCCGCTTGAATCGAGGCGCAGGTCCACGCCGCTGGCCTGCCACCAGCGCGTGTTGGTGCCGACGTACTGGTCGTACGGGGCGTTGACGAACACGTTGAAGGTCACGCCGGTGCCGTCCTTGTCGAGCGAGAAGCCGACCACCTGGCCGACCTGCACGCGCCGGTAGTAGACCGGCGAGCCGATGTCGACAGAGCCTAGCGAGTCGCCTTGCAGCACGTAGGAGGTGCCTTTGTCGTCGCCGGTAACGGGCGGCGGCGTCTCCAGGCCGGCAAAATCGGTCTGGGTATTGGGCGAGCGGCCGGCGTCGACGCCGATGTAGGCACCCGACAGCAGCGTGTTGAGCCCCGACACGCCGGAGGCCCCAACCCGCGGGCGAACCACCCAGAAGCGACTGCCCTTGACGGCGAAGTCCTCGGCTTCCTTCTTTAGCTGCACGTCGACCAGCACGTGCGAGAGGTCCTTAGAAAGCTTGATGGTCTTGACCGTGCCGATCTCGACATCCTTGTACTTGACCTGGGTCTTGCCAGGCTCGAGCCCCTCGGCGCTGCGGAAGCTGATGGTGATCTCGGGGCCGCGGTCCAATACTGACTTGACCACAAGGCCGATGCCGATCAGCGCCACTACCAGCGGCACCAGCCAGACCAGCGATGGCAGCCAGCCGCTGGGGCGCGTGACGACGGCCTCGGGCAGCTCGGGCAGATTCGGGTCGGGTTGCGGGTCTTGCGGACTATTCATGGGACGGCCTCAAATCTGAAGTGCAACATCTACCGAGAGGTATTGTGTTGTGCTAGGCAATGTTCACATTTACGACTGACCCAAACGCGCAGGCAAGCGATGCAAACACGAGATAGCTCTCGGCAAGCTTGTCATATCTAGTTGAGACGCGGCGAACATGCTTAATGCGATTGAAGAACCGTTCGACCAGGTTGCGTGTACGGTAGAGCACACGGTTGTAGCGGCGTTTTTTCTGGTGATTCGAACGCGGGGGAATCACGACCTTTGCGCGGCAGGCTCGAATTCATTGCACGAAGTGGTCAGCATCGTAGCCTTGTCTGCGATAACCGCTCCGGTGCGCAGATGCTCGACCCGTTGTGACGCGCACGAGATGTCGGCGACCTGTCTTTCAGTGACAATCAGTCGCAACGGGCAACCCTTCGAATTCACCGCCAAATGCAGTTTGGTGCTCAGTCCGCCTCGGGCACGTCCGAGCGCTTGTGGTCCACTTTTTTAAGGCCTCGGCCGAATGCTGGAGCGCTCGCACGATCGTCAAATCGATAAGGATATGCTCGATTTTCGTCTCGCCTGCCAAAGCAATCGTCACCCGCTGTCAGACACCCTGGCTTCGCCAGCGCGAGAAACGGATATATACCGTATGCCATCGGCCGAATTCCACGGGAAGATCGCGCCGTGGACTGCCGGTTCGGGCAATCCACCGCACCACTTCGAGGAACCAGCAATTGTTGGATGCCGTTCGGCCACGGTCGCCTTCTTTGCCCGGCAGGATAGCTTGGACTTTGTTCCATACTTCGTCGCTCAGTAACGCTTGTACCATCCTGTCTCGTTACGCAAAGGACAAAATGTAAACACATTTTTTCAAATGTAAACAGATCTTAGTGTTTTCCAGGGGTGACGACGTGATCCCAGATCAATCGGGGATCGAACTGCATCGAGGCGAGCATGGATAGGATCACCACCGAGCCGAACGCGAGCGCGCCCGGGCCAGCGGTGATCTCGACCAGCGAACGGAAGTGGACCAGCGCGACGGTCAGCGTGACAACGAAGATGTCAAGCATCGACCAGCGCCCGATCCGCTCGACGATGCGATACAACCGGGTGCGCTGCACCGGCCGCCAGGCGGAGCGTCGTTGCGCGGAGATCACCAAGATGGTCAGCGCGCCAAGCTTGAGCATCGGCACCAGGATGCTGGCGACGAACACCACTACGGCTAGCGGCCCGTCGCCCGACACCCAGAAATAGACCACTCCACTCATGATCGTGTCTTCCTGCGCGCCGCCGATCGAGACGGTGCGCAGGATTGGCAGCAGGTTGGCGGGAATATACAGGATCACGGCGGCCAGCAGCAGCGCCCAGGTGCGCGCGATGCTGTCGGGCTTGCGCAGGTGCAAGGCGGTGCCGCAGCGAGCGCAGCGCTCGGGCAGATGCACCTCGGGGCGCGCGAGCTTCTGCACGCGGCCGCAGGCATGGCAGCTCGCCATGCCTGCACGTGCGGCGGAGGTGATTTTCATCGGCGCGGCGCTCCGGCGTGGCCGGCCGCGGCCGCCCGGTCCCGCGCGGCACGCGCGGATCTCGTCGGCGAGGTCCCACAGCGCGCGCGGATCGAGCATCATCACCGCGGCCAGCATCAAGGTCAGCGCGCCAAACGCGAACAACGCCGCCTCCGGCACCACGCGCGCCAGGCTCACCATCTTGACGATGGTCACCAAGATGCTCAGCATGAACACCTCGATCATGCCCCAGGGGCGCGCCAACTGGATCGCCCGCAGCACCGCGTTGAAGGCCGGCGGCACGCGGCCGGCGCGCAGCGAGAGCAGCACGTAGAGCAGGGCGGCCATCTCGATCAGCGGGAACAGCAGAGTCGAGCAAAACACCATCACCGCCACCAGCTGCATGTCCTGGTTCCACAGCGCCTCGAGTGCGCCGAGCAGGGTGGTCTGCACACGCATGCCATTGACGTCCATCTCGAGGATCGGGAAGATCTGGGCGATCACGAAGGTGATCAGGGCAGCCAGCGTCAGGGCGCAGATACGCTCGACCTGGTTGGCGGTATGGTGGTAGAGCAGCGCGTCGCAGCGCGGGCAGTGGGCGTTGTCCTTGTCGCTAAGCTGCGTTTTGTGCAACAGTGCGTCGCACTCATGACAGGTAATCAGGTGGTGTGTTTCCATCTCGGAAGCCGGTTGCGTGCCATCATGGGGGACGCGGGGACGGGTCGGAACTCGCGCCAATCTTACCAAAACGCGATTTCCGCGGTGTCAAGCCCAGGTTCGGGGTGCGTGGTGCCAGGTCGCGCCTGGATGCCTCGGACGAGTCAGATTCTGACCGCGTTGCTAGTTTTCAATTTTTTCGCCTGCTAGAGTATGTTTACATTTAAAAATGTGTTTAGGCAATGCTGATCAAGTGTCTGCATTCGTGATGTCGTCAAGCTTGCGAAGCGAATCGATCATGAACGAAGTTGTCC
>JAYFSB010000165.1:0-5057 GCA_040946865.1 Burkholderia sp. | reverse complement strand
AGAATGAACAGAAGGCGCGCGATCCCGAGATGCGTCAGACGAAGAAGAGCGGCAATTGGCACTTCGGCATGAAGCTGTACATCGGCATCGATAGTCGAAGCGGCCTGGCTCACAGCGCGGTGGTGACGGCGGCCAACGTCCACGCGACAAGCACGCGATGCCGCAACTGCTGCATGGGCAGGAGCGGCGCGTCTACGGCGACAACGCCTACGCAAGTCAGAAGGCATTGATTCATGGCAGGGCACCCAGAGCGCGCGACTTCACGAAAGTGCGCTATCGCGGGCTCACGAAGAATGCGAACCGCGCCTTCGTTGCCCTGGCGCTGGCCAACGTTTATCTGTGCCGCGCACGATTGATGGCACAGATGCGTCCGTAATGAGCGAGAACCAGGCCTGGGGCCCGCCGACCATCTGAATGGCACCCAGGACGACCGACAACAAACCAGGACAACTTCGTTTATGATCGATTCGCTACGCAGACTTGACGACATCGCGAATGCAGACACTTGATCAGCATTGCCAAAATGGTGCAGGAGCTAGCTGCGCGTGATCAGGAGATCAAGCGCCTGAAGGCGCTGATCGACAAGCTCAAACGCATGCGACAAGCTCAAACGCATGCACTTCGGTCACAAGTTCGAGCAACTCGATAGCCAGATCGAGAACCTCGAAACCCGGCTCGAGGAGCTGACAGTCGGGCGCGGCGCTGTCGATGTGCAGCATGCGAAGACGGGCAAAGACAAGCTCCGAGCAGCAAGGAACCCGATCCGGCCTGCCCGAAGTGCAGCACTGAGATGCCGATGCTCGGTGAGGACGTGTCCGAGCAACTTGCCCGTGTCGCGGCAGCGTTCAAGGTGATCTGCACGATCCGGCGCAAGATGCTCTGCCCGAGCTGCAGCCACATCGAACAGCCACCGATGCCAGGCCTGCCGATCGAGCGCAGCATTACCCATCCCAGCGCGCGACGGTGTGACGCTTGATCGTACCAGCATGGGCCGCTGGGTCGGCCCCAGATCGCCGGGCTTTGCAAACCGCTGATCGAAGCGATCCAGCGCTACACGTTGCGTCCCGGCAAATTGCACACGACCGACACGCCGGTCGCCGTGCTCGCGCCAGGCAACGGGAAGACCCTGACCGGTCGGTTCTGGGTCTACGCACGCGACGATCACCGCTCGGGCTCGACTGAACCGGCTGCGGTATGGTTCGATTTCTCGTCGGACCGCACAGGCGTCCATCCTCAAACTCAGCTCGCTGCATTCCACAGGATCATGCTCGGCGCAAGGACTACGACATCCACGCGAGCACGCCGAGCTCGGACACCCCAGACATTGCTCACGATGATTGGCGAGAGCTACGGCATCGAAGCCGATATCCGGGGCAAAGCCACCCGATGAGCGTCTGCGCGTACGACAGGAAAGGGCCAAGCCGCTGCTCGCCACATTCGAGGTAACGATCAGAGAGAAGCTCGCGACGCTGTCGACCAAGTCCACGCTCGCCAAAGCAATCCACTACGCGTTGAACCCCTGGGCAGCGCTCGTGTTCTACTGCGAGGACGGCCGGGCCGGGATCAGCAAGGCGCTTGCCGAGAACGCCCTACGCTGTGTCGCGCTCGGACGCAAGCATTATCTGTTCGTTGGCACCGGAGACGAGCGGACTGCTGCCCTGGAATGTCGCGGGTAAGCTGAAGTCGGCCGCCATTCCTTTGGCCACTACCTGATTGCCGACTAGATCCAGATAAATCGTGTCCACGATCGCTGATCGTGGGCGCGATCTCACGTGATTCACACAAATTCCACATGCTCATCATCTTGCCTCACGCGCGTGCGAATGGGAGACCGGCCTTGCCGAGTCGCTTACGGTCAGACGCTGGAGTAGGTGAAAACGATTCGTTTCCGCGACCTGCAAAGCTTGGCTTTCGGCGTGGATCCATTGAAGTGTGTGTGGCGCGGCAGCCCGTTGCGGTATGCGGGAATCACTCGGGGCAAATCGCTGGCTCAGTTGCGGCCGCATCATGAGGCACTGGTGCGCGCGAAAATTGTGAACTAGCATCCAAGGTGAGCAGTCCGTCCGAAGACAGGGGAAATAGCCGATTTGAGCGAAATCACGTCTCGTTCGCGATAGTCGTCGCCCCCTCGTAGTGTGAGTTCGGCTCGTCGTTAGCCCGTTCGCCTGCACATGACGCGCCAGACACACTGGCTCTGCCGCTTTCAATTTCCTAGGCGTCAAGCTGCTCGCGGCCGATTCAGTGTAAATGCCAGCAGATCACCGTCGGTCGGTTCGCCCCAGGTCTTCAGCGCAAGCCAATCGAAGAATGCCGTCTCCACCAGTTTCGAATCGAGCCCACGGCGGTGCCAATCATCGCGCAGATGCGAACCGAGTGCCGGCAGCACATCGGTCTCGAACGATTGCCGCGTCAGACTCCGCTCGGCCTGCCCCTGTTCCTCGTAAAGCGATTTTGCGTCCTTGCGGCGGTAGGCATCGTATTCGCCGCGCAGCCGCGCCTTCGGATCGTCTGCCGAACCAGCTGCCGATACCACCGACGCGATCTTGCCAGCGGTGGTGCCACCCGGCAATGCATCCGGGTCGACCGGCGGGGCATAACCCTTCTTCAGCGCATCCTTGAACAGCGCTCCCGCGCTGCGCACCGGCGGCAGCATGGTGCTGCGCATACGCTGCTCGGTCATCTGCAGTGCCGCGCGAATCCGGTTTTCCTCGCTGTCCGCATAGAGCGTCTGCGCTTCCTTCAAGGGAAGGCCGAGCTTGACCATGCGGTCGACCAGTGTGCTGTCGAATACGCTCGGATGTTCGTTGAGCGCCAGCATCGGCTGCTTGCGCTCGGAAACGCGGAACTGAATCTCGGCCACGCGCCGGCCTTCGCGATGCTCGATCAGCTCGACGAAGATGTTCGTGACCGCATTCACCTCGGCGATCGCCAAGCGCAGGTAGTCGCGCTTGAAGTACTTGTATTCGCGCTTGGCTTCGTCACCGGCCTCGGTATCGGGCGTGCCCGACAGGATTGGGCGCCACCATTCCCAGGGCTCGCGCATCGTCAGATAGCTCGGGTTGGTCAGGTAGCGCACGCAGATTTCGTACAGCGCCAGGCCGGCGCTGCTGCGCAGCTGGCTCTGGAACTGTAGGCTGAGGCGTGCGTACTGGACCGGGTCGAGCAGTTTCTTCTTGATCTTCGGTGCGAACGAAAATTCGACCCATACACGGCGTGTGGTCGGATCCTCGAGAATTTCCGCATCGGCGATCAGCGTCGAGATCCCCCACTTGCGGCCAGGCTTCTGGCTCGAGGTGCCGGTGCTCCATTCCACTTGGACGGAAACCATGCGCCGCAGGTGCTCCTTGACGAGCGCCGTGTCGTTCGAGTCGAAGGCTGAGTTCGCGACGATATCGGACAGAAGTGCCCGATAGGTATCGCCGGAATCGTCGGCCTGCTGAGCGACGGCCAGCAACACGTTGAAGAGCTTGCGCGTCAGTAGCGTGATCTTGCCGCTCTTCGGCTGGATGGCGATCGCCTCGACCGCCTTGCGCAGTTCGGCGGAGCTGGCATTCACCACATCGACATCAGTTTTTTTGGTGCGCTTCGTGACCATGCGTCGGATCGGACAAGGAAAATTTCCCGCAAGGATAGCGACTGCGGTGATGGGTGTCTACAAGCTTCTCCTCACCGTAGGCAGTGATGCGCCGCGATTCACACCGCCTCACCCCACATCAATCCCGCAAAAGCTCACCGATGGCAAAAGCTGTGATGCCAGCATCCACTTTGTTGTCGAGGGTGACAAGGTCGCACATGATAGCCGCACCGATATAGAGGCGTCGAGAATCCTCCCGTATCACCTCACCTTAAAAAGGTTCTCGTGGACAAGTATCGGAAAATACGCACAGACCGACACCAGTTTCACAGCATGAAAATCCCGAAAAACAAGGAGAAATGCCATGCCAGCTGCGAAAAACTGTGTCAATCGGCGCGCGGCGAGCCATGGGCCGCCGATCCTGGCAAATCAGCGGGCAGCAGATCAGGGTGGAGAGCGCGCTATCTGACGGCGTCACCCTGCTCGGCAAGCCAACACGGTGCACACAGGTTTCGGTGATCACTCACCGCCCCTCGGTGCTAAGGTGCTAATCGAATGTCCGCCGCACATCGGTTCCTGTCGAGCATCCTGCTCGTCTCACCCTATGGCACCGACCATGACGGCGCTGTGGCACACACAGCCCGTCAGCACTATTCGAGCTGGACCAGAAGAAATCGCCGCGATGCGATCCCATGCACGAGCTTGGACGCGCTTTATAAGTCCCGGCGCGGCATCAGGATCGCTGCCAGAGGCCCTCGCAGGTATCGCGCGGACCCTCCTCCTTCTCCTGGTTCGCTCCCCATCCCATTGAAACCGCTTTCAATCATCTACCCGGCTCACAATAGGTACACACAGAGGCCTTCGGAAAGGTTGTCCACAACCGCTCACGACCAGCCAACTTATCATTCTACCTCATCCGCACATGAGCCCACGAAAAACTCACCTTTCGCCGTAAACCAGTGATGCCTGGTATCTAACGAAAAGCACCGGCATACGGGGCCTTACAGCCTGTTCGATCCTGAAAAACCTCACCTTTCCAAAAAATACGCGTCACATCAAGCACTCGCAGCGATCCCGAAAAATCTCACCAAATCCTTCGTGCAACGAGAAATATTCATTTATTTCATTAACTTAAATTAAATTTTGCAATGCAACATCAATTCCCAAGAGATCCTGAAAAGCCTCACCTCAACCTGGAGGTGGAAATTATCTCAGCAACCAATTTGCCCCCGAAACAGCTCGCCTGTCGCAAAATCATCCGCAGAAAATACAGCAAAAGCTTCAGTCTTGGGGAGTTTACGGGTAAGTAGACACCCACTGCTCCCGAAAATCCTCACCTTTTCGGGTTTTTGGACTGTAGCATGGTCCTGAAAAGCCTCACCTCAAAGCTTTTTTGGCTGTTTCCGTGTTGGCGCTCGCTGAAAATTGACCATAAAACTGGGGTTGTGCTCGACGAAAATTGACCAGGGTGTTTTCGACCTAG